>JANOBV010000394.1:0-9102 GCA_031411835.1 Bacteroidota bacterium
TTTGTTTCCATCAACTTGATGATGTGCCAGCCGTAAGAAGTCTTAACAGGAGAAGAATAATCGCCCGGATATTTTAGAGCAAATGCTGCTTTCTCAAATTCAGGAACCATTCTTCCTGTACCAAATGCAGGCAACATTCCACCTGTTTTTGCTGTCGATTGATCTTCTGAAAACTGACGAGCAAGGTCTTCGAATTTTTCACCTGCTTTCAATTTTGCATAAATCTCATTGATCTTTGCAACAGCTTTTACAGAATCTTCACCTTTTACTCCGGCTCCGGCTTTGATCATAATGTGTTCCACTTTCACTTCACCTTGAGCAGGACGACTATCTGTCAATTTGATTATGTGATAACCGAAACGCGTACGAACCGGCATTGACACTTCGTCTTTTTTCAAATTGTAAGCAGCTGCTTCGAATGGATAAACCATTTGTAATGCAGAAAAATATCCAAGGTCGCCACCATTATCTTTCGCAGATGGATCTTCAGAAGAACGTTTAGCAATTGTTGCAAAGTCGCCACCTTTAGTGATCTCCGCACGAATTTTCATTGCCTTGTTGTATGCAAGAAGAGTATCTGAAGGCAAAGCATTCTGATCACATTTAATGAGTACATGACTTGCACGCACATCCGTTTTCATGTGCTCATACGCTTCACGAAGAAGTTTGTCGCTAACTTGTTTGTCGACCAAATAAGGTTGAGCAAGTTGCTTGCGGTAACCTCCTAGTTCATCATTAAATGCTTTAGCTGTATCCATGCCAAGCTCCAATGCTTCTCTTACTTTTAATTTGTAATTGATATAAAGCTGCAAATATTCATTCACTGCTTTGCTATCGAAATTAGTTTCTTTCGAATTGTTTTTCTTGAAAACTCTTTCGAATTCACTTTTCGAAATTGGTTCATTTGCAATTTTTAGAATAACAGGATCATTGTTTACCTGAGCAAGAAGGCTTGCATTAAAGCCGACTATTAGGGCGGCTGATAAAAGGAAATTTCTCTTCATAGAGTTTGTTCTTGGTTAAGGGAGCGCAAATTTAGTAATCAATTGTTGGTATCAAAACTTCGCAAATTTGAAAAAAAACTGAGATGGGGAAATGATGGGAAGGTGAAAATGGATAAAATCTTTTACAATTCGTATTTACTTGATTTTAAATAGATTAATCTGTCAAAAATGCCTTGGGCATATATGTTAAGCATATTTAGCCCTTGGAAATTTGTTGAAAAAGTTATGAGCATTTAAAACGGGATGTAGTAATTGGGCAGATTATGACTTATTATTGAGAAATTGGAGGATTGGAATTGGGTTTTAATGAAGTAAAAGCAGCCTGAGCCTTATGTAGAACTCAAGCTGCTTTATTTTAATTATTTTTTAGCTATTTAATGTTTCAATTGATCACAATTTTATTCACCACTCTATCACCATTCAATGCATTAGAAGTATTGCTGAAATATATGCCTTTGCTGAAATTGGTAATATCAATAGTCGCCTCATAATAAAAATCAGTTTCATGTACAATCTCGCCGATAGAATTCATCAATATCAGATGACCCTTTTCTGCATTGGTTTTGATTTCAATAAAACCGGATAAAGAATTATTGTAAACATCAACTTGCAATTCCGCTTTTGGTGGATTGAGTTGATTCAATAGTTCCGGCTCGTTTCTGATTCTTGCAGTACTGCCGCCACAAGCTGTCAATTGTGCTTCGACATCTTCCGGTAAAATTGTACCGTTTAAAACAAGAATCTCAAGATTGACTTCACATATAAATAGATTTACAGAAGCGATCTCGTCATCACCAACAACCCAATTCAATATTTCATTGAGCAGATCAACACATTCCGTTCTTCGACATGACAAACGAAGTGTTTGAGCTTTGTCTAAACTGTACTTTAGTCGAAGAGATTGATTGTTGTTTGAAATGGCATTATCAATCAACAAATCTTGTATTGCTATCATCCGACTAATTAGCTCCGGTAAACCATTTTCAAGACACACAATCTGATTGTACTTGAATGCATTTCCCACAGCTTCCATCATTTTTATGTAATTCAGACTTAGCAGATATTTTTCTTTATCATCCGGATTAATATACTGCTCGTTCAAGATCTGACAAAAAAGTGAAACAGCATCTTTGTATTTGTCAGGGTCATTAGAATTCAATTTGTCAAGAGCATCTTTAGTTGCGATGTTGAGTTTTACTCCTGTGAAATCATCGGTGTTGATCACATCACAAGCAGGGCAATATTCAAGCGGCGATTGATTTGGGCAAGGAGGATTAGGACATGGCGGAATGGCTTGACCACAACCTGTAATTGCAGCTTGAACATTGTTATCAATCAATGCAACAGTATTACCATTCAAATTGAAATCTAGAGGAGAAAATGTTCCGGATGTATTCCATTGATTTGAATTAGCCAAAATGTTTGATGGCGGATTGAACAACGTACCGAAAACAGTTCTTCCAACATTGGAGCTTGATGGAGAAAGATCGTTCCCACCTTTGTTTAGCCAAAGGTTCGAGCCATAGACAGCTCTAATAGAATAATAATTATTGAAGACACTTACGTTTGCTGCTGTGTTTGGTGTAAGAACCTGATCATTCATAAAAAGGTTTGCTCCATAAGTAAAGACGATACCATCATAATTGTAGGAGATTGAACCGCACTTTATGTATAGTGGACAATTGACAGCACGAACACCAGTGTGGTTCGTATTGATTAGTGGATTTTCCAATGTCAAACTTGCATTTGAATGGCTCTGCCATTTGATTCCTGTTTCATTACTACTTGCAACATTGCCTCCTGTAATTCCTTCAAAGAATTTTGATGGAAACGACATGCCACTTGCCTCTATACCAAAACTGTTATTGAAAAAGTTACATTGAAACAACCCTAAACCTTTATCATAAGCACGAATCCCGCGAGTGTTTTGTCTGAAAGTAGAATTTACAATATTTAATGGGCTTCCACCATAAGTTTGGTAGGCATAGATTCCATAACGGCCGAATTCAAAAATGCAACCGGTAATTGAAATATTAGGTTGCCCATAAAGATGTACTCCTCTGTGGGCATTATTTAAGCCAGGTGTGTTACTTGTAAATCTAACGTTGTCGAAACTTATATTTGTAGCGAGGCCATCAGCTTGCAATCTGGAGTTGGCATTGAATACTACTCTACCACCGGCTATATTAAAATTCAAAAGGTTAGCAGGGGCATAAAAGGTTTCCTGATCGACAACAAGAATAGTTCGATTAGTCGACGAACCAACAAGATTTATTGATGAAGACGAACCTGCTATAATATTTCTTGATGGGAATTGCGTTGTATTTCCGAATTTAACAAAACCGTGGTTATTTGAATGATACAGGAATTCAAAAGTTGCATTGTTTGCAATTTCAAGATTCCCATTGATTTCTATTGACGTTGTAAAATCATCAAGATAAACTTCTGCTCCTTGCTCAAAAATAAGTTTGCCGGGATTGGTTGGATCATCTTCAATCTGAATTTTTCCATTTCCCTTTAATGTTACTTCCGCATCAGCAGATAAACGAAGAATACCTCCGGACTTTACATCGATAAGCCCATCCCAACCACCTTCACAAACACTACCAAGCACACCATCTATTGTAAGTTGCCCTCCGGATTCAACTTCAATGGTTATATTTTGAGGCATAAATAATTTACAATCTACTATGAGATTTCCTCCTAATGCAATTTTCAAGCTGCCATCTAAAATCTTTTCCGTATTCCAAACCTGAGTAGTCGTTATATTATACTGAGTGATTGGAGTAATCGGACAATCCATATAACTTTTTAAATGAGTGCTTGTATAGTATCTCATTGCCGCAATTTGCTTAGGAGAGAAATAACCTTTGCATTGATTATAACCCATAACATTATTACTAACTACATTACAACCCGTTTGCGTTCCATTTAACGGAACACAGTTATTAAAATGTCCGTTGTCTGGATAAGGCGTATCATCAAATGCATCGTCGCTTATCGCGCAACTGGTAATGCCATCCCAGAAAGCAGTATGCGACAAACCAAGTATATGGCCCATTTCATGTCCTAATAACGTTCTAATTCCTCACAAATTGCTAACGTCGTTTACATCGTACGAAGACCAATTTGCACCCATGTTTATATAACCTGCTCTGGGTCCACAACCGAATGCAGGACCTGTATAATTAAAAAAGAAAATATTTATATCCTGATATTTATTTATGCCCCAGTTCGTAAAACAATAATCTCCACAACTGCTATTATTATTGTAATTCCAACCGATATCATCTGTATGAAAATAAATTCCTGTCAAACGAAACCGAATCCGTGTATCACTAATAAAGGGAACCGGACCTCCTCCAAGATTAATTGTCCAGGTTGCCGGCTCGACATGTCCATATGGAGTGAAGTTCATTGTATGAGGAGATATCGTATTATCTGCAGCAAATAGGCCGCTTAAAAAATTTATAGTAGCTGCATTATTCAGGAAGTTTCCTGTTTGAGTGCTATTTTCTATTACATGTATGTTTACTCTAATCGTAATGATTGGCTCATCTTGTGGAGAAGACGGATTAACGGAATAATCTAAATAGCTACCAGAACAATTCAAAGTAGATGAATATGTCGGCAGAGTTAAAGAAGGAGTTACACATTGACCTTGACCGGAAACAAATCTTAAATTAAAAAAAACGGCCATAATTAGTGTTGCACATTTTAGCAGTCTCATATTTCTCGTTTTTTTAATATTTATAAAAATTAGTTCTAAAAATTTCATTTCCCAATTGAAGAATTATGTAATAAACTCCTGACGATAATTCACAAACATCCAATCTCAATGAATACTCATTTTCTGATATGATATTTATCCTTTGAGATTGTCCTAAAAAATTATTCATACAAATTTTCATATCAGAAATCGGTTTTACTTTAATAATTTCCAAAAAAGAAAGTGCGGGATTTGGATAGATCAGAAAATTATTCGCTCCATTAAAATCATCCGAAATAGAACTTACGAGAGAGTCACACGGAAAAGCCTGAGGGTTTTGATAAGAAATGAGAGAATCAGAATAACATCTTAAATATGGAATATCAATATCCATCCATCCATATATAAATGGATGCACTCCTCCTGAACCACCTATACTCTCAATAATTGGATTTCGAAATAGCCAGTCATTATTCAAAGAATGTACATAAAGTATTTTTTTCGATTGTCCGGAGATTATCGTTGAAGAAGTTGAATCAACATAAATTGTAACGATAGTATCAGGAGGATTTCCCGAAGCAAAAGGCGAAGGGTAAGGAACACTTATATTCCAGGTATCACCCTGAACAGCATTAAAATTATATAAAGTTGAAAATTGCCCATTGACAAATTCATAGACTATACCGCTGTCTTCATACATATAGAAAGTGTCAACTATAAATGCCGGAGAAAAAGAGTGATGCATTTCATTTATTAATACTTTACAGCTTTCCCCCATAATCACAGTATCACTATTCGATGTAGTTATCAAATAACCTTGTGCTGGAGAAGAAATGCTTTCTCTTATGCCTGTAAACCACATTGCTCCAAGTGGCGCCCATTGCGCTAATGAACATTGACAGTAAGTTACTAATGCCAAAATAAATAAAAATATTTTCACTTTTCTCATCGCTTGAGAAATAATTTAAAATTATTTTCAAATATATTCAATTATTCGAGAAACAAAAGTTAAAAAGTTTTTCAATTAAATAATAAATAGCGCCGATCATTGAGAAATTATTGATATAGGATTTTAAAATGTAACTAATCACATCTGTCCAAAACGTTTTCTGAAATAAAAGGAAGGAGTTGATTTAAAACCGATAATATCGGTATGGTTGATAAATAAACTCTCCCCAATTAGGATCAGGCATATCGTTTGTATTAGCTATAAAAAGAACTAAAACATGCAGTTCGCCTTTAGGGGTATGAACCCATCCATTTGTTGAACTCGTTGCACTTGTCATTGTAAAACCTGATGAAGAAGTGCTACCGGAACAGAAATCATCTGGTATTGGAAAGTTAATAGTCTGTGCAAAACAGACATTCAGAGAGATCGCAATAAAAATTAAAATTAGTCTTTTCATGGTGTGTCATTTTTAAGGTTTCAGAATAATAAATTTTATTGATACAGGTTTTAAGTCAATTCCATTTTCTAAACTCAAAAAGTAAATTCCCGATGGTAAATCCACATCAAAAGATTTAGAATTTCCAGCCACTTTTTCTTCTAAAACTACTTCTCCAAAAATATTATAGATCCGACATACAGTGCTAAAATAATTTTCTCGCACTAAAGTAAATCTGCCGTCATTCGGATTGGGGAATATATTTATTTGTCTTTCTGATTCTTCGTTGTTTTCGACATCTGTTATGCACAGAGTTGTTTCTGATATAGACCATGTTGCATCATACATAATCATTGAAACATGGTAAGTGGCGCAGCCATTTCAATTACAGAATCATTTACCTCTGAAATGCTAACAGTAAATGATGAATCGCTAAACAGATAAGGAGCTTCAAAACATCCGCTAATACCGGTTAAGTCTGTTTTCACTACATAAAAATCTCCTTCCATACTTTGGTAGGAGGGACTATGGTCGCCTGCATTAACAATATAATTATTGCGAACTGCAGAAACACCAAATCGAGTGCCGTTTGTTAAACCGTATGTATATACAGAAGAAACATTTCCGCTTAAGTCAATATTAAAACCAACGGCTTCGTCAGAGTTCGAAGTCCCGACCAGTCCAGTTACTGAAAAACTGCCATCGGGTAATTCATTAATTGTTGCCGGAATTTCTTCATTGATTGTTCCAATTACTTTTGACCAAATAACGTTCCCTATGGAATCCGTTTTTAAAAACAGAAAGTCGAAAGAGCCAAATCCCTGACTTTGGGTATATGTGTATATCATATAACCTCCATCAATCGTTTCTCTTATCCTAGATAATATTATAGCAAAACTAAACATCTCACTATTTTTATTTCCCGCAGACTTGGGCAGAATCCGCAGATTAATTTCTTTGAATAAATTTTTTTATTCCAATTCCGCAGGAATCTCTACGGATTTTCTGCGCATTCAGCGTATTCTAAGACCCTGACATATGCAAATTTTCAGCTAGCCTGTTGATATTTTTTTTCTCCCGCAGATCCCGCAGATAAAGGCGCAGATAAATCCGCAAATAGTGTTCGTCGATATTATACCAGGTTCTTTTTCTTGCAATAGCAGTGATAAATTGGAACACAAGATCTGCGATTTTATCTGCGCCTTAATTTGCGAAAATCTGCGGGAGATTTTTAAGCATTA
The DNA here is from genome assembly GCA_031411835.1 of Bacteroidota bacterium. Taxonomy (GTDB): domain Bacteria; phylum Bacteroidota; class Bacteroidia; order AKYH767-A; family 2013-40CM-41-45; genus JADKIH01. The sequence continues at coordinate 7,340 of JANOBV010000394.1, forward strand.
TTTAATTCTAGCAGATCTCTGTAAATCCGTAGAGGTAAACCTAGACCTGATTAATCCTCCTCAAAACTTACCGATGATAATTCGGCGCTTCCTTTACAATAGCCACATCATGCGGATGACTTTCCCGAACACCAGCTGAAGTGATTCTGATGAAAGATGCCTTTTGCAATTCATTGATTGAATCAGCTCCACAGTAACCCATGCTCGCACGTAATCCTCCAACTAACTGATATAATTCCTCGCCTACCAAGCCTTTATATGGGACTTGCCCAACAATGCCTTCAGGTACTAATTTCTTTACATCGTCAGTTTGCGCTTGAAAATAACGGTCCTTCGAACCTTCGCGCATGGCTTCAATTGAACCCATTCCGCGATATGATTTGAATTTTCTTCCTTCGTAAATAATAGTTTCTCCTGGAGATTCTTCAGTTCCGGCAAGTAAAGAACCGAGCATAACAGTATTTGCTCCGGCAGCAAGAGCTTTTGCTACATCACCGCTGAAACGAATTCCGCCATCGGCTATTACACAAACTTTTGTATTTTTCAAGGCTTGTGCGACATCATAAACAGCTGTGAATTGAGGAACACCAATACCGGCAATGATTCTTGTTGTACAAATTGATCCGGGACCGATACCGACTTTCACTGCGTCTGCTCCTGCTTTTGCTAAATAAGTTGCAGCAGCAGCTGTTGCAATATTTCCGACAATGATCTGAAGTTTTGGGAATTCCTTTTTTACTTTTTTCAATACTTCCACTACACCTTTTGTGTGTCCATGTGCTGTGTCGATTGTGATAATGTCGACTCCCGCTTCAACTAAAGCTCTTGCTCTTTCAACACTATCTTTTGTTACACCAATTGCAGCACCAACTCTCAGTCGACCGTATTCATCTTTGCATGCATTCGGTCTTGACTTTACTTTGAGAATGTCTTTGTAGGTAATCAGTCCAATAAGTTTTCCCTTTTTATCAATGACAGGTAATTTTTCGATCTTATAATTCTGTAAAATACTTTCTGCTTCTTTAAGATCTTTCACACCTGTTGTAGTGATCAGATTATCTTTCGTCATGATCTCCGAAACCAAGCGCTCATGATTTTTTTCAAATCGCAAATCACGATTTGTACAAATTCCAATGAGAATATGTTTGCTGTCGACTACTGGAATTCCCCCAATCTTAAAATCACGCATGATCTTCAATGCATCTTTTACGCGAGCATCTTTTTGTAAAGTAATTGGATCGTGGATCATTCCGCTTTCACTGCGCTTCACTTTACGGACTTCAGCTGCTTGTTGATCGATAGACATGTTCTTATGAAGCATACCAATACCACCTTCCTGAGCGATTGCAATGGCCATTTCAGACTCCGTAACGGTGTCCATTGCAGCTGATAAAATTGGAATGTTGAGAGTGATGGAATTGGTCAGTTTTGTGCTGACTTTCACCTCATTAGGCAAAACTTCCGAGTACGCCGGAACTAGTAATACATCATCGTAAGTGAGAGCTTCGCCGAGAAATCGGCTTTTCGCAACTGCCATAATTTATGTGGTTTGGAAAAAGTTGCTCGCAAAGATAGTTTCTTTTTCGGGGCTGGCAAACAATGAATAGTGAATCCCGATAGCTATCGCATATGCGTCAAGCTAAGCGGCAAATTTCAGCTTAAACTTCTTGGCATTTATCCTGTCTCCTCGCTTTTCATACATGCAATGTACCTTCATTTGTTTAATGATTTCTTTGTTCGATTTTGAAGTAATTAGTTCCATG
>JANOBV010000395.1:0-2565 GCA_031411835.1 Bacteroidota bacterium
ATATTGCAGATTAATAAAAAAAGCTATCTTTGCGCCTCTTAAAAAACGATTGAAATGGCACGTATTTGTGATCTAACAGGAAAAAAAGCAATGACAGGAAACAGTGTTTCCTTCTCAAATAAGAAAACTAAACGCAAGTTCAATCCGAATTTGCAGACTAAAAAATTCTTTGTACCGGAATTGGGTGAGTGGATAACTTTGAAAGTTTCTACTTCTGCATTACGTACGATTGACAAATTAGGAATTAGTGCTGCTATTGAAAAAGCAATTCGCAAAGGAACAATTTAATTCCTTCAATAATATTTATTAAAAGCCGGTATTAGTACCGGCTTTTTTTTTGACTAATTTTGAAAAGTATAAATGACAAAAAATAGCTTATTTATTTTTCTAATTCTGATTTCTGCCGATCTCATTGGTCAAGACTTCAAATACTATCAATATGATAAGGATCTTCTTCCTGCTTCTTTTCATATAGGTAGAAGGGAAGAGGTAAGAAAGAAAATGCCAATTAATTCAGTCGCAATTCTATTCGCAAATCCTGTTCGTAATCGATCGATCGATATGGATTACGAGTATCATCAAGAACCGAATTTTTATTACTTGACTGGTTTCAATGAACCTAATTCTCTTCTACTCATTTATAAAGATTCGATTTTAATAAACGAAAAGTTCGTTCACGAAATACTCTTTGTTCCTATTCGCGATAAATCAAGAGAAATTTGGAATGGTCGTCGCGCCGGAATAGAGGGTGCAAAAATTATTTCCGGAGTTCCAACTGTTTTCTATGCTGAAGATTTTTTGAAAAGAAGTTCTTTATTCGCAGATTCATCTATGAAGATCCTACATTTGAATTTGCAAAAAGGAGTAGTCAATGAAAAAGCAAATCCAACAGATCTATTCGAGTTGATTGAGTATTTTAAATTCATCATAGACAAAAATACTTCGAGAGGAGATTCATTTTCATTATATAAAATACTTCAAGAGTTACGTGAAGTAAAAACAGAAGAAGAACTTACTCTTATGCGAAGATGTATATCTATAACATGTAAAGGTTTTTTATCAATGATGGAAAACATTAAACCCGGCATGGCAGAGTATCAAGTGCAGGCTTTGGGAGAATATGAATTCAAAAAATACGGTGCAGAGACAGAAGGCTATTCAAGCATTTGTGGTAGTCGCGAAAACTCTACGATTTTACATTACAATAGCAATAGAAGAACTTTACATGATTCAGATCTCATCTTACTTGATATGGGTGCTGAGTATCATGGTTACTCTGCAGATGTAACGCGGACAATTCCAGTAAACGGAAAGTTTACTGCCGATCAAAAATTGATCTATGAACTAGTCTTGAAATCACAAAATGCAGGAATAAAAGCATGTGTTGCAGGAAATGAATTTAATGCTATTCATAAAGCATCAGTAACTGTTTTAGCAGAAGGATTAGTAAAACTTGGAATTATAAAAGATCCTTCCGACTATGATAGTTACTTCATGACAGGAACCTCGCATTACCTTGGATTGGATGTACATGATGTTGGAACAAGAGGGCCATTAAAACCCGGAACTGTACTAACAGTTGAACCTGGAATTTACATTGCAGAAAACAGTGATTGCGACCCAAAATGGTGGAATATTGGCATTCGGATAGAAGATGATATCCTGATTACAGAAACCGGACCTGTCAATTTATCGGCAGCTGCACCTCGAAATGTGGAAGAAATTGAAAATCTGCATATTCAGAACCCTGTTATGAACAAATAATTAGTGAAAAGATCATAAAAATCAAGTAAAAAGCTTTTTTATTTAATAAGAATACCTATATTTGCAGCCCCGTAAATAATCCGTGAGCCGAAGCGGCGGGATACATCAAAAAAGCAATTTTATCATGGCAAAAAAAGGTAACAGAATCCAAGTGATTCTAGAATGTACAGAGCACAAAACTAGCGGAATGCCGGGTATGTCTCGTTACATCACAACGAAAAACAAAAAGAATACTACAGAACGTCTTGAGGTTAAGAAATACAATTCTATACTTAAGAAAGTAACTGTTCACAAAGAAATCAAATAATTCCTAATTAAATAGTTCAAAAGGATTAAGCTATGGCAAAGAAAGTTGTCGCAACTCTAAAGAGTGGAAAAGGTAAAGAATTTTCGAAAGTAATTAAAATGGTAAAGAACGATAACGGATCTTACCAGTTTAAAGAAGAAGTCGTTCACAACGATCACGTGAAAGATTTCCTTAAAAACAGATAATACATTTGTATTACAAATATAACTGAGCTTCTTTCACTCTGAAAGGAGCTTTTTTATTTATTTGAAATTTTAAAGTAAATCAATCATGGGAATATTCAGCTTCTTTTCAAAAGAGAAAAAAGAAAGTCTCGATAAAGGTCTTGAAAAAACAAAAACAAATTTGTTTTCCAGGATCGCAAAAGCAGTTGTAGGTAAATCAACTGTCGATGCTGAAGTTTTGGATAATTTGGAAGAGATCCTAGTTTCCTCAGACGTTGGTGTAAGTACAACATTGAAAATTATCAAACGTCTCGAAGAAAGGGTAGCTAA
>JANOBV010000396.1:0-1844 GCA_031411835.1 Bacteroidota bacterium
GATAATGCTCATTTGGCTGAAAATTCCGACTTTTGCAAAATGCTTAGTTTAAATAACATTTCGTTTGAGTTCGGTGGCCGCTATTTGTACAGAGAAGCCACTTGGCAGATCAATCCGGGAGAAAAAATTGGATTAGTAGGGTTAAATGGGACCGGTAAATCAACACTGTTAAGAATTATCAATGGTGAATATGCTTTGGAAAGTGGCGAGATCAGTAAGATCCGCAATTTATCAATAGGCTTTTTGAATCAGGATTTGCTCAGCTATTCAAGTGGCGAGACGATCTTAGAGGTTGCAATGCAGGCATTTGCGCCAACTTTAAAATTGGAGAAAGAGATCAACGAACTTTTAATTAAGCTGGAGACTGATCACAGTGATGAGGTTTTGCATGCTTTGCACGATAAGCAAGTTGCATTCGAAGCGGCTGATGGATATAATCTTCGTCCAAAAGCAGAAGACTTATTAGAAGGCTTAGGATTTTCAACAGCGGAATTAACAAGACCATTAGATACTTTTTCCGGAGGTTGGAGAATGCGCGTAATGTTAGCGCAGATGATGTTGCAACAGCCCGATCTGTTATTATTAGATGAGCCAACCAATCACTTGGATCTTCCTTCTATTTTATGGATCGAAGGTTATTTGAAAGATTATACAGGAACGGTTGTGATCGTTTCTCACGATAGATATTTCCTTGACAAAGTTGTGAATAAGACAGCAGAAATTTCTTCGCAGAAAATTACGATCTATAACGGAAATTATTCTTTCTATCTCGAAGAGAAAAGTGAGCGTGAAGATTTGCAACGTTCGCAATTCAAGAATCAGGAGAAGTATATTAAAGAGCAGGAAAAATTGATCGATCGTTTTCGTGCAAAAGCTTCGAAAGCAAAGATGGCTCAGTCGAGAATTAAAATGCTCGACAGATTGGAACGGATTGATGATGTTGATGGAGCCGGCGGCGAGATCAATGTTCGTTTTGAAATGGACAAACAACCCGGCAAGATCATTTCTGATTTACATATAAAGGACAAGAGTTACGGTGATCTGAAAATTCTTCACAACACTGAAACAAAGATTTTGCGTGGCGATAAAATAGCATTGATAGGAGCGAACGGTAGAGGTAAATCTACATTGCTTCGAATGATATTTGGATCAGAACCTTATCAAGGAAAACATGAAGCGACTCACAATGTTGTTACTTCATTCTTTGCGCAACATCAATTGGAAAGTTTGAATTTGAATAATGATCTGATCACTGAGCTTGCTGAATTTGCTCCGACAAAAAAAGATGTTGAATTAAGATCGATCCTTGGTGCATTTTTATTTTCAGGTGACGAAGTATTTAAGAAGATAAAAGTTTTATCAGGAGGAGAGAAGTCAAGAGTTGCTTTAGCAAAAACAATGTTGAGCAAAGCGAATTTTTTAATTCTCGATGAGCCAACGAATCACTTGGACATGCAGTCAGTTGGAATCTTGGTTCAAGTACTAGCTGAATATGAAGGTTCATTCATTATCGTATCCCATGATCGATTCTTCTTATCGCAAGTAGCGAATAAGATCTGGTGGATAGAAAATCAGGAGGTGAAAGAATATTTGGGACCTTATGATGAGTATGAATATTGGGCTGAACAAAGAGCGAAAGAACAAAAAGCGATCGATAAAGGTGTTCAGGAAAATGTAAAAAAAGAAAAAGAGAAAGAGAAGGAAAAAAAGAAAGCTGAGCAGAAAGGAGAGCAGTCGGAAGAAGATAAAAAGCTAAAGAAGAAGTTGAATACTCGTTTTCAGAATTTAGAGGAGAACCTACAAAAGGCGAAGAAAACGAAAGAGGATCTGGAGAAGCAGCTTGG
>JANOBV010000397.1:0-7210 GCA_031411835.1 Bacteroidota bacterium
ACCATGTTTGCCAAAATGGTGGCCTGATCACAAAAGAATATTCTAATTCTTTTGAATTTCTGAAATTACTGTTTAATGATGTGCGAACTTTTAAAGTGTATTTTCCCGGCGACAACTTTGAAAAAATTATACTTCTATCCTTTGTATTTTCCCATTTGTTTGAATATGCTTCCAAATAAAATGAATAGTTGACACGTTGTGGATCAGAATACCATAGTCCATCTATATCGAAACGGAGATTATTTTCATCATAGGTGAAGTTGCTTCGTGAAATTGGAATGTCCTTTGAAAATACTGATATTCCGGAAAAAGACAATGCAGGTTCACTGATGTTCAGATCTAAAAATGGATTGTAATTGATCAATCCTTTTTCTGTTCCAATCCAAATTGTACTGTCCTTAGCTTGTGTAATGGAATTCAGATCACTATTTATATCTGCCAAATTCTCTTCACTTGAGTGATAAATGATTTGCAAAGAATTCGGGTCAAGTATGTCGAAGCCATTCGCGTGTACAATAATTAGTTTCCCGTTTTTCATAGATAATAATGAAACGGGCGAAGGATCTGAGAGCCCATCTTTCGCAGTGAAATAATTTACATTGCCACTTACAAAATAACCTAGACCGGCATCTGGCATAGAAAACCAGATCTTCCCATTTTTATCTTCTGTAAAGGAATGAACAGAATTGTGATTCAATGGTAGATTGATAAGTTGATTCCCTTGCTGATAGTATGCTCCATTCTCATCCGTACCAAACCAGATTCTCTTTTTTGAATCAATGAAAATTGAATACACATAATCTTTCAAGATCCTTGCATCAAAGTTTGTGTCCTTTGTAATGACAGCATTCTCAGAATTGCCATTCGATTCAATTCGATACTTACTTACACCATTAAAACCACCAATCCAAATATCATCACCATCTCCTGTAATTGTTAGGATGCTCGATTCTTCGATGTTTGATTTAATATTGAATGACCTCGTTTTGCCATTAGCAGGATTAAAGCGATACACACCTTCACCTAAAGATCCAAGCCAAATAAATCCGTATTTGTCTTCATACATCGTTACAATATCTGCCGGTTGCTTGGAATTTATGATCATGAAATAATCCATTTCCCATTTCCCGTTCTCATTTTTGTATAGATGTCTGATCTGACTATCCGGACAAAACCATATCCCACCTTTGTGATCTGACATCACACAATGAATGAAGCCAATTTTATTATTGTCAATGGAATTGAAAGTTGAAATTTTATCTCCTGTTGTTCTTGTTAGATGAATAGATTCTGCATACCAAAGATTGTTTTCTAAATCAGACAAAATATCAATAGCGCGAATTTGATTGTTCGTTTCATTCACTAATGAAGCGCAATTACCATATTTATCATATTTTAATATTCCTCTTTCATCCGTATTTATCCAAAGATTATCGCCAACAAATAGAAGAGAATTAATTTGGCCTGCAGAGATATCTTTTGGCTGAAAAGTAATTGTATTCTTAGTATAGTCAAAAATGCAAATTCCCTTTTCCTGAAAGCCTAGCCATAAGCGATTGTCTTTGTCAATTGCAAGCGAACGAACTATGTCATCAGGAAGTCCTTGTGAATTATCAAATGACGTAATCTTTTTAACGCCATTAGAAAATTCAATGAAGTTGATCCCTTCATCAGTACCAACACATATTCTGCCATCGGGTAAAAGCACCATGGAGTAGCAATAGTCATCCGACAATTTATCATCGTGATCAATATTGTACATCCTTCCTTTTTCAATGCAATAAATTCCTTCTCCTTTTGTGGCGAAGAACAATACATTATCTTTATTTTCTACAAAAGCACTGATACTCGATTTCGGAAAACCTTCTTGCGGCGAAAAGTTTGTAATACTTCGACCTATTATTTTTGCTATTTTCCCATTGTCAAATCCTGCCCAGAGCACTCCAAGTTTATCTTCATATAAAGCGGAGACGAAACCACTCGAAACGCTATCACTGCCTGCAATCTTTGAAAAATTAATTCCATCAAAGGTAAAGATTCCTTTGTCTGTCCCTGTCCAGATTAAACCTTTACTATCCCGAAATAATTTCGTGAACTTAGGCCTGATTCCTTCCGACCTTATATCAAATGATTTTGAAAGCGTACGCTGAGCATTCGCTGATAGAATGGAGTGTAAGAGGAGTAAAATCCCAGCTACGAATTTGAAATAATTTGATTTCAATTGGTTATTTTTTTCTTCAACTGTGCCGAAATTTCTAGACTAATTTCACTTGAAACTTTTTCATGTACAACTTTTGGTACTTTTATATTGTGATCTGATAATGACACCGTAAAATGAGATTCAATATTTACAATCCCGTCTTTTATAGTCACACTTGATCGTATTATTCTTTCATTCTCAATTCCATGGATCCACAATTTACCCTTTGCACGTATCTCAAAAGTGCCATCTTTGCTGAAGTCGACATCTTCAATTATTTTTCCTAAAAACGTTGCTTCAGGAAAAATTTCAGATTCCATGAATTTTTCATTGAAATGCTCTTTCTGTAATTCGCTATTGAATCCATTAAAAGTCCTTATAACTACTTTAAAAACAAAAGTTTTTTTCTTGTAATCAATTAAGCCTTGCATTTTATTTGAACTTGCCTTGATCAATTCTTGCTTCGACTCCGACTTGATGGAAATCTTTCCTTCATTCGTGAAAAATAAATTATTATCCTGAGCACTGGCAGCTGAATAAAGTAAAAAAATAAGTGAAATAATTATTCGCATCTCAATATTCTATTGTTTGTTGTAATCCCGGTTTTCTCTTTTTGCTTGAAGAATTGAAAACGGCTTGAAAAATTTTATCGGTGGCTCCTGTATTTTGGATCACATACTCCGATGCACTTTTACCCGCGATTTCAAGCAATTGATCATCTGATAATAATTTTTGAATTAATCGTTTCCCGTCAATTTGGTCTGAAATACAAAACGCTGATCTGTTCGCAATCAATTCATGCGCTTCTCGGAAATTATTGTATTCAGGCCCAATAAAAATTGGCTTTCCATGTGCAGCAGGCTCTAATACATTATGAATGCCTTTGTCAAATCCTCCGCCTACATAAGTGATTGTCGCATATTTATATGCCGATGAGAGTATCCCTATTGTGTCGACAATCATTATCGTTGATTCAGTCTTTGTACTCTTGTCTGAATACAAAGCTACATTAATTAAATTTGTTTGGTCTAAGATCTTGTTTTTAAGTTGTTCAATTCTACTCGGAGAAACTTCGTGTGGAACAAGAACTAATTTCAAATTGTTTCGGTCTAATGATTGGAAGACCTTCAAGAGCAAATCTTCATCTTGTGGCCAAGTACTTCCTGCAATTATCGCTTTGCTTGTTCCAATAAAATCATCAAGTTTCTTTATGGATTTAGCCTCAAGTGATATTTTCAATACACGGTCAAATCGTGTATCCCCAGCAACAGAATGATTCGAAATTCCTTTTTCATTAAGTAGGTGTGATGAATATTTGTTCTGTAAAAAGATATGTGTAATTTTTCGCAAAAGTTTTCTGTAAAATCCACCATACCATTTAAAGAAAATTTGTTGTGGACGAAAAATTGCAGAAACTATATAGATTGGCTTTTGCTTCTTTTCCAATTCATCTATAAAGTTATACCAGAATTCATACTTTATAAAAAAAGTTATATCCGGATTTAATAAATTTATAAAACGAGAAGCATTTATTTTTGTGTCAGCCGGTAAATAAGAAACAAAATCTACGCCGGAATAATTTTTCCTGATCTCATAGCCGGAAGGGGAGAAGAAAGTTAAAAGTATATATGCATCAGGAAATTCTTTTCTCACCTTTTCAATAAGCGAACGGCCTTGCTCAAATTCACCTAAAGACGCAGAGTGAAACCAAAAGCGTTTACTTCCCTTAAATTTTTCTAATGATGCTTCAAGTTCCACAAGCCAATTCTTACGACCATTTATCCACAATTTTGCTTTTTCATTTCCAAATAATGCAGCGGATCTTATGGAAAATGTATAGAAATGTATGATAAGGTCGTAGAGTATCCTCGTCATTAGTCGATATAATATTTATCAGCTATCCTTTTGTAAAGAGGGAAAACCCAACCGACTTTAAGTCCAATTAATATATCGGTCCTGTGCTTGTCATCCTTTAAACCGGTATCAAAGTTATATGGTCGTTTATTCTTAGTGAAGCCCTCGGTAAATTCAAACCCTGCAAAGAAATTTATCATTTTTTTATTGCTGAAATTTACATAACCAACAAACTGATTAATAAATAACCCGCTAGACATTCTATCAAAGCCTCTACGCTTTTCATCTTCTAGCCATGGGACAGGACTTCCCGGTGTATCGATATAAATTCTGTGCTGCAAATACCCTGTACCAAAACTTGCAAGTATTCCACTATTCTTATTTGGGCCGACAATTGGAATGATCTTCCCTGCTTTCAAATTGAATCTCATTCCTCTTTCAGTAAGTGTGATATTTGCAATTTGTCCTGCACCATCTATAATAAATCCATCAGGTGTTTTGTAACTGTCAAGTATGTTATTCTCTTTTACTTCATCACTGAAAATGAAATTGCCTTCAATCCCAATTAACCAATTTGATTTCAACTTCCATTGAAATACTCCACCAATCGCAAAGTTTGACCCAAATCGATCTGCCATATCACCTGCAGGTAATTCATAGCTGAATGTTACACCAATCATCGGAAATGAAATGGAGGAATCGCGAATGCTATACTGCGCACTTGCAGACAAGTAAAATAGAAATCCAATAATTAAGGCAATGCTTCTTTTCATTCATTAAAAATTAGATGTTTTTTGGTGGTGCTGAAATGTATTTCAATGATTCACCTTTTGGAATAGAAAGTGATTTGAACTCATTTTGTCTTAAGTGCTTACATAGAAATACGATCTGTCCACAGTGATATGCATAGTGCGTTAATTGACGATGGATTGCACGTAAAACTGTGTGAGCTTCATTTCTTATGTAGATCGTTTTCTCAAGATCATCACCTTGCAGTGAGGAAAGAGTTTCAAATAAGCAACTCCAGCCTTTCTCCCAATAATCTATAAGTTCTTGTCGAGATTTAAAATTGTCAATAAATTCACCATCTCTGTTGCGATCAATTTTTTCTCCATCACTCGTGAGAAAATCTGTAAAACGACTCAACATATTTCCTGCTAAATGTTTTACAATGATTGCAACATTATTGGACTCTTCATCCGGATGTTCATGCATTTGAGAATCCGAAATCTGATCCATAGCTTTTTCTGCATTGGATTTTAAGCCTTTAAAACTCTTTATTGATTCCAGTAAATACAATTCTGAAATTGAAGCGCTCATGTTGTTTTGATTTTGAGATCATCAGCGTTAAATTGATAAGGCAACAAATTAGAAATATTGCTTGCAATTAAAACTTTCCCGGCTTCTCCTGCCATGATCAGTCGAATATCTTGTGCATAACGATGTTCATATTCAGCAATGGCCTGCCGACAAGCTCCGCATGGGGTAATTGGCGTGTTTACATGAAAATGATCTGAGTTTGCTGTTATTGCCATAGCTCTGATCTTTACATTTGGGTAATTTGCACCTGCTGCAAAAATTGCAACACGTTCTGCACATAGTCCAATTGGGTATGATGCATTTTCCTGATTGTTGCCACGAAGTATAATTCCGTTCTCAAGCATTATCGCTGCTCCTACATGGAAGTGAGAATAGGGGGCATATGCTTTATTCATACTGGCCTTTGCTTCAGACAACAATTCTTTGTCTTCTTTATTGAGTTCTTCCACACTTTCATATTCGGTCAAACTACAACGAATTTCTACATTTTTCATAATTTTTATTTAAAAAAGGAGTTAAATGTACAAAATAGAAATGGCTTTAAGGTTGAATTTGAATTACTATTTTTATCTCAAAACCTAACTTTTAACGATTTAAAGTGCTTATGATTGAAAAAGGCACTGTAATTGACAAGCCTGTGAACAACATTTTCCTGAAAATTACGTATTGTGCATTACTTAGCCGAATTGGCGGCAAAATCAGAGGAAATAATTGACATCTTTGTTACCCTAAAAAATAAAGTAAATGAAATCAATTAATATTTTTAGTTTGCTCATTTTCATGTCGTTGACTGTATTTCTACTGAATGGATGTACAAAAGACGCTGGTGAAGGAGGAACTAGTACAATAACCGGAAAAGTTTTAGTTTATGATTTTGATGCTAGTTTTCAAGCTGTCGTCGATACTTATCCGGCTGTTGATCAAGATGTATATATCATTTATGGGGACGATCATTCTACTTACAATGATCACTATAAAACTTCTTTTGATGGAACTTTCGAATTCAAATACCTTCAAAAAGGGAAATATAAACTTTTTGCTTATTCAAAAGATTCAACCGGAGCTGCAGCAGGTAACTTAAATACTAACAGCCCTAAAATTGCAAAGTTTGCGGAAGTTGAGATTACTTCTAATGGATCTGTAGTTTCGACTCCTTCAATCATAATTCTAGATAATAATTATTAATTCCCATGAAATTTAAAGTATTAATTACAGCGCTTTGTTGTTTTCTTGCTATTTATACTTCTTCCGCTCAAAGTAAAAAGGATATGAAGAAGAATAAAGTGAAGTCTGTTCGAGAAATTGAAACGACTGTAAAAGACGGTAAAGAAGTTACTGCAGACAATTCTTTTTTTAGGTACGACGCAAATAATAATGTCACTGAAGAATTTGATTATGATTCTGAAGGCAAAGTTAAAATGCACAATACATATGCATATAATAAAAATGGCGATAAGATTGAAGAAATCGTTTTTACTCCTGAAGGAAAAATAAAAAAGAAAAAAACATTTAAGTATAATTCTACAGGCGATAAAATAGAAGAGATGCATTATGATATTGCCGGCAATCTTCTTGAAAAATCTACTTTTGCATATAATGCCAACGGTGATAGAATTACTGAAGTAACGGTCGATTCAAAAGGCAATGTACTGGAGAAATCTTTTTTGATCTATGACAAACGTGGAATGAAAATCGAGCGGAAGACAGTAGATGGGAAAGGTGCTTTAATTTCAGATAAAAAATACGTATACGAATATTAATTTGGAAAATTTAGATACCATATTATCCGCTTTTGATCCTATTTCATTGAAACAAATGGATGGCGTTAGTCTGCAA
>JANOBV010000398.1:0-1126 GCA_031411835.1 Bacteroidota bacterium
ATGATTCCGTCATTTTCAATCGTAGGACTCAGTACAGACTCAGAGAATCTTGCAAGAAAAATTCATGAAATGGCTGGGGCTCTTCAAATGGAAGACAATCTTGAAAAAATGATTCTTGAAATGGAGACGATCTGCAGTGAAGCGTGCATCGAATTAGAGGAAGAATTAAAATTGATTAAAAACAAAAAGAGTGTATAATCTAATTTATTTAAAAAGTTGTTAATTATGGACAAAAGTAAAATCCGTCTTTTTTTGGTAGATGATGATGCTATTTATTTAAAGGCATTGGAAATCGAATTTATGCGTGAAGCCGATTTTCAAATAGAAACATTTTCATCGGGCGAAAAGTGCATAGAGAATTTAAATAATAAACCCGATGTGATAATTCTCGACTATCATCTTGATGGTATCGATAAAGATGCAATGAATGGAATTCAAGCACTCGATAAGATTCTCGAGTTGGATTCAACTATCCCGGTGATCATGCTTTCTTCACAAGATAAAATTGATGTAGCAATTGATTGTATGCATCATCGTGCTTTTGATTACGTAGTAAAAAGTGAAACGGCTTTTGTTCGATTGAAAAAAATAATTACAACGATCTTTAGCATACGAAAAATTGAAAAGACGTTGGATTGGTATATTGAAAGAGCCTAATTTTTTAACGAATAACGAATAGTGAATAACGAATAATGGGTGCTTCGTAGCAATTTTCACTATTCACTATTCACTATTCACTATTCACTATTCACTATTCACTATTCACTAGAAGCGCGTTAAGGTCTTTGTAATGAACTTCCCAATAGCATGATTGAATTCATCAGCTTGTTCGAGATTAGAAAGATGTCCTGCTTGCTCGATAATAATTAATGTTGAATTTTTAATAGAAGTATTTAGTAATTCTGCCTTTGCAGGTGGTGTAATCACATCTTCTTTTCCGCATACAATCAATGTCATTAGTGAAATTTCACTAAGAATAGGGCAGGAGTCGCTTCTGTTTGCAAGTGCTGCTAAAGTTGAAGTGATCGTTTTCTGTGGAGTAGAAACAATCACATCATGAATAGTGGAAACTAATTCTTGATTATTGTCTAATGTATTCTTACAGAAAAGATTTTTTACGGATGCA
>JANOBV010000399.1:0-10553 GCA_031411835.1 Bacteroidota bacterium
ATAATTTGGAAGAGATCCTAGTTTCCTCAGACGTTGGTGTAAGTACAACATTGAAAATTATCAAACGTCTCGAAGAAAGGGTAGCTAAAGATAAGTATGTTGGTACTGAAGAGCTAAATAAATTGTTGAAAGCAGAGATCACTGATCTCTTGAGCGAAAACAAATCTGACTCCATCAATGAATTTACAATTCCTGCCGGTAAACGTCCATATGTAATTATGGTCGTTGGAGTAAATGGCGTTGGCAAAACGACAACCATAGGAAAACTTTCTCATCAATTCAAGAATGCCGGATTCAAAGTAATGCTTGGCGCAGCCGATACTTTTAGAGCTGCAGCCGTGGACCAACTTGACATCTGGAGTAAGCGAGTAGGAGTTCCAATTGTAAAGCAAGCCATGGGCTCAGATCCTGCTTCTGTTGCTTTTGAATCAGTTCAGACAGCTGTTTCTCAGAATATGGATGTATTGATTATTGACACTGCAGGTAGACTACACAACAAGATCAATTTGATGAATGAATTAACAAAGATCAAACGCGTTGTGCAAAAAGTTATTCCTGATGCTCCACATGAAATTTTATTGGTACTTGATGCAAGCACCGGGCAAAATGCAATTGAACAAGCGAAACAATTTACACTTGCTACAGAAGTAAATGCACTTGCACTTACTAAACTTGATGGTACTGCCAAAGGTGGAGTCGTGATTGGCATTTCCGATGAATTCAAAATTCCGGTAAAATATATTGGTGTCGGGGAAAAAATTGAAGATCTCCAAGTCTTCAATAAAAACGAATTCGTTGATTCTTTATTCAGTGAAATTTAATTACGGATAATGAAAACTAAATCGTTCAAGAAAAATAAAGTAAACGTAATTACTCTCGGCTGTTCTAAAAATATTTACGACAGTGAAGTTTTAATGGGACAATTACGGGCAAATAAATTTGATGTAACACATGAATCAACTGAAGACGATTCAGGAATCATTATCATCAATACCTGTGGCTTTATAGATAATGCTAAGCAAGAAAGTATCGATACAATTCTAGAATTTGCTCAAGCGAAAGCCGAAGGTAAGATTGATAAATTAATTGTTACCGGATGTTTAAGCGAAAGATACAAACCTGAACTTTCTAAGGAGATCAAGAACGTTGACGAATTTTTCGGAACGCGTGATCTACCGCTTTTACTTAAATCTTTAGGTGCAGATTATAAACATGAATTGATTGGCGAAAGACTTCTTACAACTCCAAAACATTTTGCTTACCTGAAAATTTCTGAAGGCTGCGATCGACCTTGTTCATTTTGCGCAATCCCGCTTATGCGTGGAACTCATATTAGTACTCCAATTGAAGAACTAGTTACTCAAGCAAAAACTCTTGCAACGAATGGAGTAAAAGAACTAATTTTAATTGCACAAGATCTTACTTATTACGGCCTCGATATTTATAAAAAGAGAAATCTCTCCGAATTATTGAAACATTTATCAGATGTAAAAGGTATCGATTGGATTCGTTTGCATTATGCTTTTCCTTCGGGATTCCCTATGGACATTCTTGATGTAATGAAAGAGCGTGAAAACATTTGTAATTATCTGGATATGCCTTTGCAACACATTTCCGATAACATGCTAAAAAGTATGCGACGTGGAACTACTCGACATAAGACAAATGATCTTATCGCAGAAATTCGTTCACGAGTTCCCGGCATTGCATTAAGAACAACTTTGATCGGTGGTTATCCCGGTGAAACACAAGAGGACTTTGAAGAAATGAAAGATTGGGTCAAAGAAAGTAGATTCGATAGATTAGGGATCTTCTCTTATTCACACGAAGAAAACACTCACGCTTATTTACTTGAAGACAATGTTTCCGATGATGTGAAACGTGAACGTTGTGCAGAAGTAATGGCAATTCAACAAACAATTTCTTCAGAGATCAATGAAGAAAAAATTGGTAAGACTTTTAAAGTTTTATTCGACAGAAAAGAAGGTGGTTATTTTGTTGGAAGAACAGAATTTGATTCACCGGAAGTTGACAATGAAGTATTGCTTGAAGCAAAAGATAATTACGTACGGATTGGTGATTTTGCTGATATCAAAATAACTGATGCAAGTGATTTCGATTTGTTTGGCGTTCCTGTCAAATAAATTTTCTGATCAAAGAATAACAGGATCGATAAAGCATGGACTTTTTATGATCTCTTCAACGGTTCCATCTTCATATTCAACTTTTACACGAACTTTTGTTCCTGTTTTGTAATCTTTCATGATCACTGATTTTTTGTCTTCGGAAAGAATTCCTTGAATTGGGAGAAAATCTTTTTCATACATCAAATATTTTATATCCTTCGCGGGATGCGGTAGAAAAATTTGATAGTCTTGTTTTTTAACTGCAGTGGAATCTGAAGCATAGGCACACCCGAAACAAAAAACAAATAACACGATAATGAATAACTTTCCCATACCACAAGATACAAAAAAAGGGAAAGCTGTAAACCTTCCCTTTTTAAATTATAATTATATCAAAAGGATCAATGTTGGATTTGGAAACTTCCAATATTCTTGCTGTTTTTTCCGATCACAGAATAATGATACGTTCCATTAGCAAGATTCAAAGCAGAAAAAGATGTTACTCCATTTGAATTTGGGGTTATATTCAATATTAAGTTTCCTTTCATATCGAAGATCTCAATCAAAGTAACGTCACTTAGTGAAGTTAAATCTAAGTTAACTGTTGAATTAGATGGATTAGGATAAGTTGAAACTGATTTTGCTTTTGGCAAAATAGGTACTCCATTTACGAAAGCACCTGTAAAATAAGATGAGCTCGTAGCAAATTGTCCTAAGCTATCTGCTTCCAATCCGAGCAACAATGCAACTGCATTTCCCGGCATTAAAAAACTGTAGCGAGTAACTTGTGAAGCAGTTGTTGAAATAGGAATAAAAATTCCCCCTCCAATGTCAGCTAAAATTGAATCATATGAAAGAGCTGTTTCTCTTATTCTCAAAACATTGTTAAATTGTCCTGATGGTAGTGTCAAATTACCGGTTCCATCAGCTGTAAAAGTCGAATTAGTTCTGAAGATCAATCTTCCCGGTGTTCCCATATACACTGTATCAATTTGAATTCTTGAATATGAATTTCTAACATCATTATAAGAAAAAGGAACAGGAATATATAATGAACTTACACCATAATGGAATACTGAAGTTGCATTTGCGATCCCATCAACATATAAGCCAGAGCTGTTAGATGTAAAGTAAGAATATGTCCCGGAAGCTTGATCGTATCCGGCTAAATTCGAAGTTGAAAATGCCGATGCATATGGTGTACCGGCAGCTGCAATAAATCCACTCGTATCATTCAATAGATTTTGCAGTGTGCTGTAATCCCAAACCTGACTCATTCCACCGGCCGGGATAGCTTGAGTATAAGTTGAATCATTTGCTGTGATCCATGCCAATCCTACAGTTGGAATATCAGCAGTAGTAATTGTTTGTGCTTGTCCCATAAATGGAATAAGCATCAAAAGTGTGAAGTAGATTTTTTTCATTGTATTAGTTTTTTGATAATTTATATGTGCACAAAAAAAGTCCTTATAAAAAGGACTTTTAATATTTATCGTAAATCAACTATTTCGGCGTCTGGATATTTGGTTTTGTTAAATACAAATATGTTGTCATCAGAAGCACCGTCAGGACTAATCTTTTCTACATTGATAGTTTGTGTACCACCATTTTTATCCATCATCTTTGCTGATGCAATTGTTTTGTCTGCCTTGTTGATAGATAATTTGATCTTGAAAATATTTTTATTTTTCCCTTCGCTTGGGACTAATTCAATTTGTGAATAAGTGATCGTTTTGTCTTTTGCATCACCGGTATATTTTGATTGCCATCCTTTTTCGTAAATAGTAAAAATATTAGTAGGGGAAATTGTATTCTCATCCGTTTTTTGAATGTCAATCTGAACTTCATTGGCATCTTTTACATATGTCCAACGAGTCTTTCCATCACTGATCACATCTTGTCCAGCAATTTCTAAACGATACTTGCTACCTTTAATATAGATAGTACCTTTTTGAACTTCTCTAGATTTGTCTCTTGAATTTTCAACCACAATTGTAAAACTTGCTTTATAAGATTTACAAGATTTAAACTTAGTACTTACTGCTTTTAAAATTTCTTGAGCCTTTACATCTTGCTGAGCAAAACTGAATATCGGGGAGATCAAAAATAAGAGGGCAAAAATTCTTGCTTTCATGAATGTTTTTCTTTCTACAAATCAATCGCAAATGTAGGTCTTTGGTACTTTAAAACAAAAAGCATTCCACAAAAAAGGGTGAGCTAGAATGCTCACCCTTTGTATATAAGTACATGAATTTCAATTAATTCTGCCTTGTTCTAATATTACCTAATATATGCTCGAGTGAAATCGGATCTTTCACCAACACTTCACGTGCTTTTGAGCCTTCAAAAGGGCCGATGATCTTGGCCGCTTCGAGTTGATCGATAATTCTACCGGCGCGATTATAACCTAACTTTAGTCTTCTTTGAAGCAATGAAGCGGAGCCTTGTTGATTCTGAACAATCAGCTGAGCAGCATCTTCAAAAAGTGGGTCACGGTCATCCATATTAATATCCGAACGTGAACCATCTCCACTTTCATCATGATATTCAGGAAGTAAATGAGCATCAGAATAACCACGTTGAGAACCGATGAATTCTGTTACTTTCTCTACTTCCGGTGTATCAACAAATGCACACTGAAGACGAATAAGATCTGCACCGGTTGAGAAGAGCATGTCACCTCGACCAATCAATTGATCAGCTCCACCGGTATCTAGAATAGTCCGAGAATCGATCTTAGAAGTAACACGGAAAGCGATACGCGCCGGGAAGTTGGCTTTGATCGTTCCTGTGATAATATTTACTGATGGTCGCTGTGTGGCAATGATAAGGTGAATGCCAATTGCACGAGCAAGTTGAGCTAAACGAGCGATTGGTGTTTCCACTTCTTTACCTGCAGTCATGATCAGATCGGCAAACTCATCGACAACAAGAACGATATAAGGTAAAAATTTATGTCCGTTGCCCGGATTCAATTTTCTTGCAATGAATTTTGCATTGTACTCTTTAATATTTCTTACTTGGGCATCTTTAAGCAATTCATAACGTTGATCCATTTCCATACAAAGTGAATTCAAAGTGTTGATCACTTTCTTTGTGTCAGTTATAATTGCTTCAGCTTCACCGGGAAGTTTAGCAAGGAAATGTCGCTCAATCGTTTTGAATAATGTCAACTCAACTTTTTTCGGATCCACAAGTACAAATTTTACTTGCGCAGGATGTTTACGATAGAGTAGGGAGACAAGAATTGCATTAAGTCCAACTGATTTTCCTTGTCCGGTAGCACCTGCCATCAACAAGTGAGGCATCTTCGTTAGATCGGCAACGAAAACTTCGTTACTGATAGTTTTACCAAAACCAATTGGAAGTTCATAATCTGTATTCACAAATTTCTCAGAACCAAGAATGGATTTCATAGCAACAATTTCCGGTTTGAGATTGGGTACTTCAATACCAATAGTACCTTTTCCCGGAATAGGAGCGATGATACGGATACCAAGTGCAGCAAGACTTAAAGCGATATCGTCTTCAAGATTTTTAATTTTCGAAATTCTAATTCCGGCTTGTGGTACAATTTCAAAAAGTGTTACAGTTGGTCCGATCGTAGCTTTGATCTTATCAATTCCAATATTGTAATGACTTAATGTTTCAACGATCTTATTTTTGTTTGCTTCTAGCTCTTCCTTATTAACTTCAACTTTCTTTTCACCATAGCTTTCCAGTAAATCGAGCGTAGGATATCGGTACGATGAAAGATCAAGAGTTGGATCGTAATCACCTACCGCATGGGGCAATTCTTCTGAATCATCAACTATTGAAGCTTCTTCAGGGATATCCAAAACTTCTAGTTTCAAGTCACCGTCACCAATTGTAATAGTAGGAGCTGTTACGATTGGTGTTAATTCCAAAACATCATCTTCAACTTCTTCTTCCTCTTCAGCAACTATTTCCTCATCTTCTTCATCCAGATTAATAAAGTCGCCATCATCATCTTCTTCCTCTTCAAATTCCTCGTCCTCGTCTTCCAGTTCTTCTTCATGACCTAATTCTAAATGAACAACTCCGGCCATACTTTCTTTTTTTGCCTTATTAACTTTGATTGGTTCGTCAGCTGCAACAACTTCATTGATGGCATCAGAAACAGGGGCAAGCGTCTCTTCCAGATTTTTTCTGAGAGGAATATTAAATGCTGCAACTAGAAACCCGACGAATGAAAAAACAAGGAGTGTTCCCGTTCCGATAAATCCAATTATTGAATTTAAACTTTGACTCATTCTATATCCATAACCGCCTGCTAACATTAATAGGTCAGAATTGTTATGAAAGATAAATCCCAAAAATGTGCTGATCCAAATTGTAGAGAACAATGTATAGCGAAGAGTTTTGCCGATCGGCAAAAGATTTATTTCCCAAATAATTCTGACTGCTGCAAGAATGAAAAGAAAAGGAAATGCAAATGCGCAAATTCCAAACCATTGATTCTCGAATTTGAGAGCAGTGAGAGCACCAAATTTTCCAAGCCAATTTTGAACCTTTGTTTCAGTCGTTATTAATTTCCAAACTGAATCAACACCTGCAATAGCTTGATCTGCTTTCCAGGTAAATAAATTAGAAATGAAAGCAACAGTCATAAAAAAAGAAACCATAATGAGGAATAATCCAAATATCTTATGAGTTCTTTCATCAGTAAAAAACGAACGGAAAGAGGCAAGCCTATCTTTAATTGTTACTTTCTGTGTGGACTTTTTTGAGCGCTCCTTCTTTTCTTTAACTACCTCTTCGTTGTCGCTTTTTAGCTTATTCGCCATGGAAATACTTGATTTTATTATGGTTTTAAAGTTAGAACTACCTCAAACATGCGCCCCGCCTTAGGTTTAAAAGATATGAACAACGTTTTCCATAAAAAACGCCTAGAATATGAACCTTAAAGTGCCCGATTTTATTGTAAATCAGACTTTAAAATCAAATACGAAATCGTCTAAAACCTTACCACTTATGCTAGAGCAAAAAAAATCCGCATATAGGGGGTGTTTATTTAGAATTTGAATGATTACATTTGTTGAAACCGCGAAAACACACATCAAAATGAAATTCATTCAAACAACCTTACTGATAGTAGCAATTTGCATTTCAACAATTGCAAATTCACAAAATACAAAACACACGATTACCTCAGCCAAGATCGTGTATCAAATTACACAGACAACCTCAAAAGAGATTGCCAAAAAACCAATGGAGTACACGCTTTACGTTAAAAAAGATATGTCAAGAGTAGAGATGAATACTGAAGGAAGTAAAGTCACAATGATCTCAGACAATCTCGCTCATTCCGGTTATATGCTAATGGACAATCCGGGTTCTAAAATTGCAATGAAAATGAATTTAGACGCTGAACTGAAGAAAAAAGGGTTGGATAAAGATCCGGAAGTAGAGATTACGAGAGAATCAAAAATTATTGCCGGCTATACTTGCTATAAAGCAATTATCAAATCTGTTGGCAAAGAAGGAGCTAAAACTTACGATGTTTGGTTCACAAGTGATATCAAAGGAAATTACAGTTACGATACAAAAATAAAAGGAGTAAATGGCTTGATGATGGAATTTGAATCGATGCGCGATGGCAAGACTTACAAAATGACTGCTCTTTCTGTTGAGCCAATGGATAACATGTCAGACGAACTTTTCAAAGTTCCGGCTGATTATCAGATCATGGATATGTCGAATTTTCAAGGTGGAATGAAAAGTAAATAATTTGAAATTTAAAAGTATCGTTCACTCACTATTATGTTGACATCACTTACAGTAAAAAATTACGCATTGATTGATGAATTGCATTTGCAGTTCGGGAAAAAATTAAACATTATTACCGGTGAAACAGGTGCCGGTAAATCTATTTTACTTGGCGCACTTGGTTTACTACTAGGACAAAGAGCTGATTCAGGGGCGCTGTTAGACAAAACAGCAAAGTGTGTAGTGGAAGGCGAATTTGATTCAAGTAACAGAGCAATTGAAGAGTTCTTTCATATCAATGAATTGGATATTGAATCCAGAATTTTGATCAGAAGAGAAATTTCTAAAGAAGGAAAATCAAGAGCTTTTATCAATGATACACCGGTAAATATTTCTCAGCTAAAAGAATTAGGAAATTTGCTTGTCGATATTCATTCTCAGCATGAAACACTTCTTTTAAACAAATCAGGCTTTCAATTATCTGTTGTTGATTCATTTGCTGGAGTAGAAGCCGACCTTAATGACTATCGAGCACTTTTTATTTCATACAAAAAATTACTTTCTGAAATAAATGAATTAAAAGCTGAAGAATCTCGTTCAAGATCCGAACAAGATTACATTTCTTTTCAATTTAAAGAATTAGACGAAGCGAACTTAGAAAGCGGTGAGACAAAAGAGCAACTTGATGAAGAATTAAAAAGTCTCTCACATTCGGAGGAAATTCAATCCGGACTTTCAAAAATTGACGATATTATTTCCGGTGGCGAAACGAATCTACTTACGTCCATTTCTACTGCAATTCAAATTGTGCAATCATTAAGTAAATACAATTCTAAATTAGAGAATGTTGCATCAAGGTTAAAGTCGGTTCATATTGAATTGAAAGATATTTCTCAAGAAAGCGCTGACATTTCAGATGAAGTACTTTTGGATCCGCAACGACTAGAAATTGTAAATGACCGATTAAATATTTTGAATCGGTTGGAGCAAAAACACAGAGTAAATTCAACACAAGAATTGATTGCTGTCAAAAATGAATTTGAAAGTAAATTAGAAAATATTAATTCACTTGACGAAAGAATTTCTGCTCTTGAAAAAGCGAAAGAAAGCCAATTTAAAAAGCTCTTGTCGAAGGCAGACAAAATTTCAGCTGCTAGAACAAAAGTAATTCCCGGTATTGAATCGAAGGTTAAAAAAATGTTGACAGAATTAGGAATGCCAAATGCTATATTGAAAATTGAGCAAGAGCTGCTGAGTTCTGAAGATCTTAATCAAACCGGCAAGGATTCAATTCGATTTTTATTTTCTGCAAATAAAGGTGTTGCTTATTCAGAAATTAGTAAGGTTGCATCCGGTGGAGAATTGAGTCGCCTGATGTTGTGTTTGAAAGCAATCGTTGCTAAACTTATAGACCTTCCAACTGTAGTTTTTGATGAGATTGATACAGGTGTAAGTGGAGAAACAGCTTTCAAGATTGGTACTGTAATGAATGATCTCTCATCGTCATTGCAATTATTAGCTATTACACATCTACCACAAATAGCAAGTCGTGGAGAAGTTCATTTCTTTGTTTATAAAGAAGTGATCGGCAAAAGAACTTTTACTAAAGTATCCAGACTGAAACCAGAAGACCGGATCGTTGAAGTAGCAAGAATGTTGAGTGGTGATAAACCAACAGCAATAGCAATGCAAAATGCAAAGGAACTTCTTGGCGTTTGATAGAAATTAAATTTAACTATATTTACCGCAAATAATTATAATATGTCAAACAATCTTTTAAAGGGCAAACGAGGAATCATTAGTGGAGCACTAGACTCTAATTCAATTGCTTGGAAAGTTGCGCAACGTTGTCACCAAGAAGGAGCGCAGATCGTTCTTACAAATGCTCCAATAGCAATGCGAATGGGAGAGATAAAAAAACTTTCTGATGAAACTAAAGCTGAGATAATTCCAGCTGATGCAACTTCAATTGAAGACATCACAAATCTATATGCTAAATCTATGGACATCATGGGCGGCAAGGTTGATTTTGTTTTACATTCTATTGGTATGTCTGTAAATATTCGAAAAAATATTTCTTATGTAGAAAGTAATTACGACTACTTCCAAAAAGGAATTGATGTATCGGCTTTATCATTACACAAAATGTTAAGTGTAGCAATGAAAATGGATGCGATAAATGAATGGGGAAGTGTTGTAGCATTAACTTACATCGCTGCACAAAGAACGTATCCGTTTTATACTGACATGGCTGATATCAAAGCAATGTTAGAGTCAATTTCAAGAAGCTTTGGTTATCACTATGGAAAAGCAAGGAAAGTTCGAGTAAATACAATTTCCCAATCTCCAACAAAAACTACTGCAGGTAGCGGTATCAAAGGTTTCGAAGATTTTTACAATTTCGCAGACTTATTATCTCCTCTAGGAAATGCAAGCGCTGATTCATGTGCAGACTATTGTGTTTCACTTTTCAGTGACCTTACAAGAATGGTGACGATGCAGAACCTCTATCATGATGGTGGTTATGCAACTACCGGAGTGAGTAATGAAGTGATGGAGATGTTTTCTAAAAAATAATTTTATAAAGGGTCAAAGGTAAAGGGTCAAAGGTCATTGCATTGATGACCTTTGACCCTTTACCTTTGACCTTTGACCTTTTACGTACTATGTAAAAAAGAAAGAGCCGCTCAAATGAGC
>JANOBV010000400.1:0-5947 GCA_031411835.1 Bacteroidota bacterium
GAGTTAGCGATAAAAGCAAAATGTTCTGTTCTAATTTACACTTCGCAATCAAGTTCAATGAAACGAATCGTTATCGAAGCTGATAATCATCGTAAGACAGAGCATGCTTTAATGACAGCATTTTATTTTAGCGAAAGAGAAAATGCAGAAGAAGTATTAGTTTTAGATGTTGCTGAACAATTTGTTTCGACTGAGAATGTTCAGGGAGATAATTATTCTGGTGAAGTATTTTCCGATTCAAAATTTAATGAGTCAATTGAAAGGATGGCATTGAATGTAAAAATTGAAACTGCTTCAAAAGAAAATTATGAAGACATTACGGAATATGCAATCAAAAAAAATGCTGAATTAATCATTGTCAACTCAGTTGATCATCATCTTCAGATCTTCGAAAGGATTGGTAAGAATCATATTGATGTGATCTTACCAAAGCTTCCTTGTAATTTACTTATTATCCATTCCCGTTTAATCGAAGAATAATTTTCAATGAGAATATTTTTAATCGGTTACATGGGAAGTGGCAAGTCGAAAGTTGCCGAAGCACTTGGTAAAATTCTCGAGCTCCCTGTTATTCATACAGATGATTTAGTTGAAAAGAAGGAAGGGAAGTCCATCTCCGATATTTTCAAATCATCAGGACAAGAACATTTTCGTGAACAAGAGAAAAATGTTTTGCATTCAACACTAGATCATAACGATGTTATCGTTTCAACCGGTGGCGGCCTACCATGTTATTTTGATAATATGGATTGGATGAATTCACATGGAATTACAGTTTACCTGGAAGCAAATCCGGGACTTTTATTTCACCGACTTTCAAGTGCCAAAGCAGGCCGACCTTTGATTGAAAATTTGAATGACGTTGAATTGATGGAACAGATCTCGGGACATCTTGCAGTTCGTTCTCCATACTATAAAAAAGCGAAACTTTCGATCAATGCTGCGAGTGTGAACGTAAAAGCGCTAGCGGAATTAATAATGAATCCCAATCGCTAATGGGATGAATAATAAGTGCCACGAATTCACGAATAATAATTTTTAAATTCGTGAATTCGTGGCATAAATAATATTTTTCATTGTATATAGGCCTCAATCTTCGAGCCTTCAATTTCTACACTCACGTGTTCTTGAAGAGTAGTGGCAAGCGAAAGCCCAACAAAATCCGATGAAACAGAATATCTTTTGTGATTTCTGTCGACTAAAACAACTGTTCTTAGTTTTTTTATTTCTGCATCAAGAAAAGGTTTCATTGCATTCAGCATTGTTTTTCCGGAATTCATAACGTCATCAACTAGGATCACTACTTTATCGTTAAGTTCTTCCTTTGATAATCCGATTTCAACCTTCTGATCGAACTTTCCATGCTTCAAAAATTTCACTTCTATTAAAATGATTTTGAATGGGGCAATGGTTTTTAAAATGGCGGAGATCTTTTCAGCAACTTCAAATCCGCTTTTAATAATACCAGCGATTACAATTTCTTTTGCATCCGAATTATCTTCAAAGATCTGAAAAGCCAAACGATTTAGCTTTTGCTCAATTTGTTTTTCAGTAAGAAGTAGTGTTTTCGTCTTTTCCATTTTAGTTCTCGTTATTGTCTTTTAATCTTCCGCCTTTGTAATAGTACCTTTTATAGTAAGGATCATCAAGATCACTTATGATCACGCCGCGTTGTGAACTTGCATGAGCAAACCTGTTTGAGCCTAAATATATTCCAATATGCGAAATTCTCCCTTTTTTTATTTTGAAGAAAACTAGGTCACCTTCTTTTAGATCATCTTTTTTTATAGGATTAGTTTTTGCATAAATATCTTTTGCAGAACCGGTAAGAATTTTCTGGTAAGCAGATTTATATAGTTCGCAAACTAGCCCTGAGCAATCGATTCCGTTCTTAGATTCGCCACTATAACGATATGGAGTACCTAACCATTCATTTACGTATTCATATAAATTAGAATTATAAACTGATTCAATATTGTATCCTAATTCATTTGAATATTTGAAGCACAAAGCGAGTTGTTCCTGTTCTTGGTCAATTGCCAATGAAGAATCTTGTGCCGATGAAAACCGGACCGATAAAATAAAAATTGTAAAAATGAGAATTGATTTCATTTCAATTTCTATTAACTGATTTTTCGTTTTAACAACATGACATTCTCAACGTGAGTCGTATGTGGGAACATATCTACAGGCTGATATTTTTCGACAGAATACATTTCATCTAATATTTGGAGATCTCTAGCTTGTGATGCCGGATTGCAACTTACGTAAACAATTCGATCAGGTGCTGCTTTCACAATGGCGCGCACTACATCTTCATGCATTCCTGAGCGGGGTGGATCAGTAATTATAACATCAGGCTTGCCATGTTTAGCTATGAATTCCGGCGTCAATGTATCTTTAATGTCTCCTGCAAAGAACGTAACATTATTGATTTTGTTGTACCGAGCATTTTCACTGGCATCATTGATTGCATCAGGAATGTAATCAATTCCTGTAACGTGTTTCGCTTTGCTAGCAACGAAAGAAGCAATAGTTCCTGTACCGGTATAGAGATCATATACATTTTCATGACCGGTCAATCCTGCATAATCACGAACGATTTTATAAAGCTCATAAGCCTGAAGTGAATTCGTTTGGTAAAATGATTTTGCAGAGATCCTGAAAATAAGGTCTTCCATTTTCTCTTCTATATAACTTCTTCCATTGTAAAGTTCAACATTCAAATCGAAGATCGTATCATTTCTTTTTGTATTAATGATGTATTGCAATGAAGTGATTTCAGGAAATGATTTTTTTAAATGTTCCATCATTAATTCGCGAGTGTCTTTATGGTCACAACTGAAAACAACAACAACCATCCATTCGCCGGTAGAAGTAGAGCGAATGATCAGATTTCTAAGATACCCTTCCTGACTTCTTGGATCAAAGAATTCAAAATTATTTTCAAGTGCAAATTCTTTTACTGACAAACGAATTTTATTACTCAAGTCATCTTGAAGAAAACATTCCTTTACGTCGAGAATTTTGTCAAATCTTCCCGGCACATGAAAGCCCAGCGCATTTTGTTCAAGAGAAGCGCCGGAATCAAGATCAGCTTTTGTTAGCCATGCTTTATTCGAAAAAGTGAATTCAAGTTTATTGCGATAGTATTTAGTATTTGCTGAACCTTTTATAGTTGTTGCAGATGGCAGCGCAATTTTTCCAACGCGTTCTAAAACATCTTCCACATGTTTTTGCTTGTAGAAAATTTGCTTTTCGTAAGACATGTGTTGCCATTTACACCCACCACAACTTCCGAAATGAGTACAAAAAGGTTCAACTCTGTCATCAGATGCTTTTATCAGATTAACAACACGACCTTCAGCATAATTTTTCTTTTTCCGATAGATCATTACATCGGCAATATCACCGGGTACGCCACCTTCAGCAAATACAACAAAATTATCAAGTCGAGCTATCGAACTTCCTTCAGAACTAGCCTCAGAAATGTTGAGATTTTCAATTATTTCACCTTTTTTCACAGTTTCCATACGTTGCGAAAGTAAAGAATGTTCGTCAGATTTCAGGGACTTATCTTTGACTTTAATTAATCCGGAAAAGAGACATTATATCACAAAATGACTTGAATTGCCACCTTTAAAAGCTTATTTTTGCAAAGTATTGATCAATAAAAAACATTCCCTCACAAATGAAAACAGTAGTTGCAGAAAAAACATTGACTGAATTAGCCATTGAAAGAGAAGAACGCTTTGGAGCTCATAATTATCATCCATTGCCTGTTGTACTTGAACGTGGTGAAGGTGTCTTTGTCTGGGATGTTGAAGGAAAGAAGTATTACGATTTTCTATCTGCATATTCGGCTTTGAATCAAGGGCACAATCATCCAAAGATCGTCAAAGCACTTATTGATCAAGTTCAGAAGTTAGCATTGACTTCAAGAGCGTTTCACAACAATTGCTTAGGCGAGTACGAAGAATATGTTGCGGACTATTTCAAGTATGACAAAGTTCTGCCAATGAATTCAGGTGCAGAAGCTGTTGAAACTGCAATGAAGTTAGCCAGACGTTGGTCGTATGTTAAAAAAGGTGTTCCTGAAAATAATGCAAAGATCATTGTTTGTGAAGGTAATTTTCATGGACGTACGATCACTATTATTTCTGCATCAACTGATCCGGATTCTTACGGAAAATTCGGTCCATTTACTCCTGGGTTTATTAAAATTCCATATGATGATATTGCTGCACTTGAATCTGCATTAAAAGATCCATTGGTTGCAGGATTTTTAGTTGAGCCAATTCAAGGTGAAGCAGGAGTAAATATTCCAAGTGATGGCTTTTTAAAAAATGCATTTGAACTTTGCAAAAAGAATAATGTTTTATTTATTGGTGATGAGATCCAAACAGGATTATGTCGTACCGGCGAATTATTAGCGTGCGACCATGAAAATGTTCATCCGGATATATTAATTCTCGGAAAAGCATTAAGCGGCGGTTTATTGCCTGTGTCTGCAGTTTTAGCAGATGATGAAATTATGCTTTGTATCAAACCGGGTGAACATGGAAGTACCTATGGCGGAAATCCATTAGCTGCGAAAGTTGCAATTGCTGCATTACAAGTTTTGAAAGAGGAGAAGTTAGCCGAAAATGCAAAACGTTTAGGAAAAATTCTCTTATCAGAATTGCAAGCGATCAAACATGATCATATAACTTTAGTACGTGGAAGAGGGTTGTTCTGTGCAATGATCATTAAACCGAAAAACGGAAAAGATGCTTGGGATGTTTGCCTTGCTTTGAAAGAAAATGGTCTGCTTGCAAAACCAACGCACGGCGATATTATCCGGTTCGCGCCACCTTTGATTATTACCGAAGAACAACTGAGAGATTGTATTCGGATAATTAAGGAAACTATGTCAGCCTTTTAAGTTCTGTGTATTTCTGTGGCTATCTGTGTAAATCTGCGGGAAATAAAAAAAATAACTGAGAACACAATCCCGATAACTATCGAGAAACAATGAGAGCACTAAATTTTTCTCTGCTCAACCAATCGTTTTAATTTCGGCGGTAGATTTCATAATCGCAGAACAAAGTTGATCCGCCTTTTTGATATTCGTGTCCATAGAGTTTTTCAATTCTGATTTTATCTGAGCAATTGAGTTTTCGATTCCGACGATTGATTTACCGGTTTCAGATTGATATCCTCTAGCAAAATGACCTAGAGTTGCTAACCGATGATTAGCAAGCATCGCTTCTTTATTTTCTTTGATCGTATTTTTTAGGTTGTTGAATTTCATTCCGTAATTAACAAGTAAAGAAGCGAAGATCAGAGAAAGCGCAATTATTCCGAATGAGAAATATTTCTTAAAAGCAGAGCGGTCGCTGCCAAGATCATCAATGTCAATAGTCAATTGGTTGATCGTATTTTGAAGTTCCAATTGAGCAGTATTATCTTTTTGTCGGCGATTATTTATTGAAGTAGCAGCTGCTGAAATTGTGGCAGATTTATATAATTGCAATGACTCGATCTTATAATTCAAGAACTGGTTATAAACCTCGTAGCCTTGTTTGAAATGGTTATTGTCTGCATAACCTTTCGAAATAGAAATATAAGTGTCCATGAGTACACTGTCAATACCGTTGCCATGCTTACTTTCAAAAGGACGAAGCGAAATCATTAATTGATCGAGTGCTTCTGCTTTGATGTAAATAGTTTTCGACTGGCTATTGATCGATTGCAATTCTTCAGGAGTTTGTCCATAACTAAATGAACAAATTGCATTTATTATTAGGAGGAGAAGTAGTTTTTTCATTTTAAAGGAAGAATTTAATATAAACATCAGTACTGTTACCACTTTCACTTTCAATTTTCAATTCACCTTTGTGCAGTTCAGTCATGATCTTCATTGATTC
The DNA here is from genome assembly GCA_031411835.1 of Bacteroidota bacterium. GTDB lineage: Bacteria > Bacteroidota > Bacteroidia > AKYH767-A > 2013-40CM-41-45 > JADKIH01. Next base: position 5,910 of record JANOBV010000400.1, read on the forward strand.
TGATAACCCAAGTCCGGCGCCTTTGCCGTTTTCGAGTG
>JANOBV010000401.1:0-28241 GCA_031411835.1 Bacteroidota bacterium
AGCGCCATATGTTTTAAAAGCAGACGGACTTGCAGCGGGAAAAGGTGTGATCATTCCTGAAACATTGGAAGAAGCAAAAACAGAATTGAAGGACATGCTTACATCAGGTCGATTCGGAAGTGCAGGAAATAAAGTTGTGATCGAAGAATTTTTGAAAGGCATTGAGTGTTCGGTTTTCGTTTTGACAGATGGCGAGTCATATAAAATTTTACCGGAAGCGAAAGATTACAAGCGAATAGGCGAGGGCGATACAGGACTGAACACCGGTGGAATGGGAGCAGTTTCACCTGTGCCATTTGTAGATGCATCGTTCATGGAAAAAGTGGAGCAAAGAATTATTAAGCCAACTATTTCAGGATTGAAAAATGCGAACATCCGTTATCAAGGATTTATTTTTATTGGGTTGATGAATGTTGCAGGTGAACCTTATGTGATCGAATACAATGTTCGTATGGGAGATCCTGAAACAGAAGTTGTCGTTCCACGAATTAAAAATGATCTGGTTGAATTATTTCTTGCTACTGCAAATGTTCAATTGAAAAATATTTCTTTCGAGATCGATCCAAGAACAGCAGTCACGATCATGATGGTGAGCGGAGGTTATCCGGGCGATTATGAAAAAGGAAAGTTAATTGAGATTGAAAAGGTGAACGATAGTATGATCTTTCATGCTGGAACTAAATTTGATTCGAATAAAAAAGTTGTTTCGAATGGCGGAAGGGTATTGAGTATTACAGCTTTCGGTGATTCAATCATGGACGCAAAGTCGAAGGCATATAGTCAAATTGCATCGATAAAATTTGACGACCAATATTTCAGGAAGGACGTAGGAATGGATTTGATTGGAATTCCGGAAAAGGCATAAAAAAACCCGGACGTTTTGAAGACCGGGGATGTTTTATTTACACAGGATAATTAATCCCACTTAGTAACTTCTTTGTTCTTATTCATGTACCAAAGCCATGAGAAGAAAGCCACAAAGCCTACGACGATTAAGGCTTTGTTTATCCAACCGCTAAAAAGCGGTACGATGTGGTTAAATATCCATTGAAACATATCTCCTAAAAAATACCAGAATCCAGTCATTGTGTTGTTTTTACATTAATACGATGACAAATATAGAAAGGATTCCCGATAATCTACAATGAAAAATCTCTATTTTTAACACCGATGATTCGTTTTTTCAAGTCCCCACAGCCGGCTTCATTAATCGTAATCCCTGCTATCGTATTGATACTGTGGGCACAAGCGTTTACGAACTGCTTTCCCGTGTTAGACATTAACGCTCAACCGGTGTGGAATCTGTTCCTACTTTTTTTCAAAACATTGCCCTCCGGAGTCAATTGGTTAATAATGGTGAGCTTGGTTTCCTTCAGTGCTATCTACATTAATCAGATTTCAAATAAACATGAGGTCTTGTACAAGAATTCATACTTACCGGCTTTTGTGTATGCATTGTTCATTTCATCTGTTCCGGAATTCCTAACAGTGCATCCAATTCATTTTGTAAATTTGATTATACTTCGCGTATTCGACAAATCATTTTCGCTGATCAAAAATGATTCTCCTGTGCCATCGATCTTCGACAGTAGTTTTCTTGCAGCAGTTGCAGCATTGATTTTCTTTCCGGCATTCATCGTGATACCGGTGATGATCATTGCATTGAGTTTGCTGCGTCAATTTAATTTTCGTGAATGGTTGATCATGTTTATCGGATTTTCATTGCCATACTTTTTCGTGAGTGTATGGATGTATTGGAATCACAACCTTTTGTATTTCTGGAAAGATTATATCGGAAGATTTGTCCATCTGAAACCGGTGATCACAATTGTATACACGCCGCAACTTATTGCATTGTCTGTTCTTTTTGGAGTCTGGATGATCTTAGGACTAGGAAAATTGCGAATCAACTATTTTAAAAATGTAATTCGAACTAGAATCATTCAACAAGTATTGTTTTTGTTTTTTCTCTTTAGTGTAGGCTCAATATTTCTAGGACAAAAAATTTCTGTCTTGAATTTCTCATTGCTTGCAATTCCATTCTCAATATTTGCCGGTTATTATTTGCTATCGGCAAAAAAGCGTATTCAGTTCTATGAAATATTTTTGTGGATGGTGATTGCAGTTATTGTTTGGAATCATCTTTAACTAATAACTTAAACACTAAGTCCACTAAAAGTTAGCACAAGTGCACAAGTGCTTCTAGTTTCAAATAAAGCATAATTCAAAAAAATCTGCGAATTAATCTGCGTGAATCCGCGAGATCTGCGGGTAAAACACTTAATCAAAGTTTGCACTTTCAATTAAAGAGTACAGTGCTAATTACCACTCACTACTTACCACCTACTTGAATTTCTTTAGCCAAAGATCTTCCATCCCCCGCATCACCTTTTGTTTCGCCGGAGTTTTGTCTGAATATCCGACGAGATGAAGCAAGCCATGAATCATGACACGATGAAGTTCATTGTCGAATGTGGTTTTATATTGTTTAGCATTCAAGCGAACAGTATCGATTGAAATAAAAATATCGCCAACAATTTTTTTCTTTACCAATGAATTATCGAAAGTGATAATGTCTGTGAAGTAATTATGTTTTAAAAATTTCACATTCATCTTTTTTAAAAACGGATCAGAACAAAAAATGTAATTGAGTTCGATGATCTCGAACCCTTCCTTCTTTGCTGCAAAAGTAATCCATTTGTAAATTTGTTCTTTCTTGTTCAGTCGGAATGCGATGTCTTGTTTGAAGAAGGAGATGGGGGGTGGGTTCATGGGGGAGGAAGATAGAAAAGAAATTTGTGTTTGGAAAGCGATTTGGATGCTGTAGGGTGTAGTCTGTGCGAAAGTAAATCTACCACAACTTATTTAGATCTGGCGTTACGCAATTTTACTGTGAAATATTAAGAAGACTACACCCGGCGGCAAGTGGTTAAAACTAATAAATGTAGTTGCTTAATTGGATTTACATAATCATTCGCGATTCCCAGCCATCGAAGAAGCAGCTATATTTTTTTGCCAATCTATTCATTTGATTAAACCAAGAAAGTTTGTTTTCGTCCGAAATATTTGTTGACGTGTAGCCATTAATAAGAAAAGAAAATTGTGAGTCCGAGACATCTGATATTTCGACTGAATAGTTTAGTAGCAGTAATTCTCGCATTAGATTTTCAGCTTTTTCACGAGTAGTTGCACCAAATTGATCGATTAAAAGTATATCGGTGTTGACCGGACTTTTCAATCCAGCGTAGTCTCTTGCGCTACTATAAATGTAATCTTCAGCTTTGAGCACAATGCCTTCTTTAACCGGGTTCTGATGAATGTATCTTATTTTTTGTGCAGTAAACTCAGGAGCAAAAGTTTCTTTTGGGTGATTCCCGTTTTGCCAAATTTGGAAGTGTGTATTTCTCGGATTTAACAATCCTGCTTCTCTGAAGATAGGTGCCATCCATTCCCTGCGACTTTCTTTCAGAGTTAAAATTTCCCGAATCAATTGATTGCTTGTGAATTTTTTGAAATCACACATTATTTGACTCAGATTATTATTGTTGGAACTTGCCACCAAATGAATGTGACTCGACATAAATACATAAGCATGTACATTAAGTCCTTTGTACTTGATGCAAAAATTCAAACTATCGGCAAGAATTTTTTTGTAAGTGTCCCTTATAAAAAGATCGACCCAGCCAACTACCGTACTAGTCATAAAATAAATTGCATCTTGTTTGTCAATTTTATATCCACCTCCCATCCGACAAATTTAAAGACAAACTTTTTTTCATGCATCCAATATATGAAGGTGATTTTATTAGTGGCAAATCGATTCAATACTAAAAAACTAATCTGTAAATTGTTTCAATCAATCGAAGCCGCTGCCTCAAAAGCTGGCTGAAGTCTCAATTGAAAAAAGCAGTCGAATAACTTTCGCACTTGATTTAAAAATGTAGTTTCAATACTTTCGCACCGGACTTCAGCCAGCACCCCCGCCAAAAAAAATCGAATAACTTTTGCACTTGATTTTATAAATTTTGTTTCAATATGTTCACACCGGACTTCCGCCAGCACCCCCGCCGCTAAAAAATAAAAAACTTTTGCACTTCACTAAATGAAAGTGGCTCCAAGACTTTCGCACAGGATTCCAGCCAGCGATCCTGCTAAAAAAAATGAATGACTCTTGTGCTTAGTTAAATGAAAACGGTTGCATTACTTTCACACCTGACTTCGGACAGCTAAATCAATAATCGTAACAAACACCTCTACTAAAATATTACCCACAAAAAAAGGAGCTCTCCCAGCTCCTTTCGTCTAACCAAACTCTAACTATTTTATTAAGAGATCTTGAAATTCATCTCGACAACACGACCGTTTTCGGAGAAGATCAATTGATCTGTAAGATGCTTCATTAAGAAAATTCCGCGACCACATTCTTTTTCCAGATTTTCAGGAGCTGTTGGGTCGGGCAAATTATAGTAATCAAAGCCGGGACCTTCATCAGCAATTGTGAAAACAATGGAGCCGGGTGAATGAGTGCAACTGATGCTTACTTTTTTGGATGCGTCAGAACTGTTGCCATGATAAATAGCATTCGTGACTGCTTCTGTTATCGCAACCAACATGTTTCCGAACATATCTTCACTCACGTTGTATTTGTTGCGGATATCATCAATCATGCGTTCAACTGCCGAAATGCTTTCGGGAATTGACGGCAGTTCAAGTGTTTGACTTTCGCCTGTAAGTTGCATTAATGAATTATTTATCAATGGATTGGAAATAATCGTTTACCTTTTGTTTGTAATAAGAATTCAAAGAAGGTGGGACTGTTTTTAGCAATTCCATCTCTTTTTGCTTCATTCTCTTATACTCGTCAAATTCGGAAGGGTTACGATGGAAAGCATTTTTTGCTTCCTCCGATTTTCTTTGCTCATCTTGCTCTCTCTCCCGTTCTGCTTTTTCACTTTCTAGCAGTCGTGTCGTAATTTCTTGCTGACGTTTTAAGGTCTGTTCACTGATCATTCTGTTGACGATATCTTTCTCCGTTTGCTCCATCTGATTGGCAATGTCTTCGAGGTTGCCAAGGGTCTTTTTTCCGTCTTTATTTTCGCTTTGATTCAACTTATTTAATTCATTTCTAATGAATTCCTGTTGTGCAGCCATCTTCGCCAACTCTTGACTCATTTGCTGTCCTTCTTTACCGGGTTTGCCTGATTTAGGCTGTTGACCGGGCTTCATTCCTTCTTTCATCTTTTGCATATTCTTGTTCAGCTCTTCCTGCATTTTGCGGACCTCTGCCATTGAAGATGATTTCTTTTTGCCTGGTTTTTTGCAACTCGATTGAGATTGTGATTCTGCTTGTTGCTGTTGCATTTGCTGTAAAGCTTCGCTTAATAATAATGTCAAGTTGTTTACAGATGTCATTACAAACTGCTGACGACTTCTTGCTTGAGGTACCATGCGTGCTTCAAGATTATCAAGCGACTCATCCATATTCAGATTGATGGAAGAGATCTCTTCATTTACTTTCGGAGCAATTTCAACAACTCGTTTACTCAATGCAAAAAGAGAATCTTCAATCGACTTTGCATCGTCTTTTAATTTTTGTTGTTGCTGACTCAATTTCAAATACTGCGGATTGTTGATGTCAATCGTTTTCAATTGTTGCATCAACTGTTCCTGATTGAAAGACAAGCGCAATAAATTTTCTAGCAAAGCTCTCAACGCATCCATGTCTTCTTCATTTTCTTCCTGCTCCATTTGCTCTTTCATCTTGCTCATCTTTTGTGCAAGCTGTTGCATTTTTTGTGAAGCATTCTTCTGTGACTTAGAAGCTTTATTACTTTTTTTCTGATCTAATTGATCAGAACTTTCTTGCATATCTTTCTGAATGTCCTGCTCTTCTTTTTCTGTATTGTCTAGATCTTTTTTCTCTTCTAACTCTTCATTCTTTTTCGCAAGATCATCCATGTCTTTACGGAAATCTTCGAAATCTTTATTCAATTTATCCTGTTGATCTTTCGCGTCTTTAGAATCTTTGCTGTCTTTATTATCTTTCCCATCTTTCCCATCCTTACTGTCTTTTCCGTCTTTCTGATCTTTGTCGTCCTTTTTGTCTTTGCCGTCTTTATTGTCTTCAGTATTCTTAGCAAGCTCATCCTGCTTCTTAGCAAGTTCATTCAACTTATCAATATTGTCTTGAAGCTTTTGCTCGAATTCCATTTGCTTAAATAATTCGATAGAGCGTTCCAATTCTTTTTGAAGATCTTTATTGTCAAGTTTCATTTGACTCAACTGTTCTTGCAATTGATTCTTGTCAACATTCTGCATCAACTGTTGCAATTGTTCAAGCAGCTTTTGCAACTCAGGCGATTTTAATTTATCAAGAATAGATTGTAATTGCTCTTGTTTCTGAGCAATGTCTTCATTCACTTTTTTGTATTCTTCTTCCTGACGATTTTTATTTTCATTGTTTTTACGAATCTCTTCGAGTTTTTTCTCAAGTTCTTTTTGACGATTCAATAATTCTTCTGCTTTCTTTTTCTCTTCGTATGAAAGCTCTTTTTTGTCGAGCATCCTTTTGCCCAAATCATTCAGATCTTTCTGAATTTGTTTTGCTTTAGCAATCGATTCTTTCAGGTCATCTTTGATCGACTCATTGTTCTTCTCAGTATTCTCGGCAATTTCTTTAAGCGTTGGAGCTTTGAAGATCTGCGACTGTGAACGAGTAGATTTCGGTCCGGAGATGCCATCGTTATCAGAGATCTCGAAATAATATTCAACTTCATCTCCAGCAACAATATTTACTGATTCAAGATCCCAAGAATAAAAGAACTGATCTGTTGAAACAGATTTGCTAACAGGAATTATATCTGAAAATTGCTTCCCTTGATTTGATTGAGTGCTATCATTCGATTTCAAGAAACGATAATTGAATGTCAATTTCGAAAAACCGTAATCGTCTTTAATCATTCCACGGAAAAAAGTTCTCTTGCCTGATAATGAATCTCGACTTTGTTCAATTGAAATTGATGGATAAATATCAGGTATTACAGAGATCGTATAATGAATAGAGTCTTTGCTATTGATAAAATGATTGCTCGTTGTAATTACATAAGAATCATTTTTTATGAAACGATGAGAGTAAGAAAAAACATCTCCGCTTGATGGAGTTAATTTGATAATAGAATCCCGATAGCTATCTGGATGAAATACAAGATTCAATTCATCAGTATTCTTTGTATTGAAATTCCATTTCACTTTTGTCCCCGCAGGAATAACCAGGTCGCCTGTATTTTGAATAACTTCATTTTGCTTATTCAAGTAAACAGGATATTCAAGATTGATTGCAAAACTCATCAAGAGCGGATTCGGAAGCGCTTCAATTGTATATTCTGTTGAATAAAATCCATCAGCAAATAATTTGAATGATTGAGTTCGTTGAAGATTTTTAAATAGGTAATGGAATGTTGTCAGATTTTCTTTTTCAAGTCTAAATTGATTTCCTTCGATTTCAATAAATGCTTCTGCAGGAATTTCATTCCCATTTATGTGAATGTCAATTTGAAAATCTTGTTGCTGAAGTGCACGTAATGATTTATTTAAAACTTCAAAAGTAAACGGTGCAGGTTTTTCGAAGAACGTTTGATGTTCAATCAAACGTTTCGTACTATCTTTTACCAATGAAGGAGCAGCAAACAAAAGCACGATTAATGCAAACAATGGAATTACCGCGAAACGAAGATATCTGCGATTCTCATTAATATTGATTGCAGTGATAAATGGAACAGGTTTTAATTCTTCGATCTTCTGATTGATTCCGGCAAGCAATAATTCCGGATGCGTAGAAGTATTTTCGTCAGCTTGCTTTTTCAGTTGAAGAACATTCAGAAGTTTATCCTGAACCTTTGCAAAATGTTTACCGATAATTTCTGCAGCTTGTTCATGAGAAATAATTTTTCCTAGACGATAAAGATGCATCAGTGGAATGATGACAAAGCGGCTCACGATAAATCCAATTCCGATGATGAAAGAATAGAACATAAACGTTCGAACACCGGTATTGAAGTGACCGAAATATTCAAGAGTCACAACTAAAAGATAAAATGCCAGTGACAGTGTAAAGGCATAAATCCCTCCACGCACCAATTGATTTTTATAGTACTTCCGGATGAATGCATCCAACCGGTCAATGAGTATTTGATAATTATCGTTCATATTAAGAGCCCTCTAGCAGCAAATTTAACATTTAAAACGGCTCGAAAGGGTTAATATTCTTGGGGGGATGGTTAAAGACTTTTGAAGAATACGAAAAATTCAATGTCTTTGTTCCGGCTGAATTTTAGTATAAATTATTGATTAAAATGACCTTGCTAAGTTGTCTACAATTTGTAGACAACATCATTTATTTAACAAGGAGAAAAGTTCCCGCAGAATACGCAGATAAAGGCGCAGATAAATTCGCAGATTGGCAATGAAATAGACTTTCCCATCGAAAGACAGTTGTAACTTTATTTCCAAATCTGTTAATTTTAGAAATCGACAGAATAATCTGCGAATTTATCTGCGCCTTTATCTGCGAAATCTGCGGGAGAATTTCAAAATGCAATAATTTACGCTGAAAAAATACAGAATAGCCATCAAAATGGCAGATTTACCCGTTTGCACCTCAGTTGTTTACTCACTTATCAACAACAGTTGTTCTAAACTGTCCACATTTTCTTTTTCTATCATCAATTAATAAGATAAATTGCCGCAAAATTCAAAAGAAAAAACTCTTCCATGGAAATGACAATCGAAAAACTTCAATTGAAGGTAGAAAATCAGTCAAAGCTGCTAAAAGAATTAACGAACGAAAACGAAGAGTTATTCCATCAGTACAATCACTTGATGATCCGTAATGGCAAAATGCTAAAACGTGTCGACGATCTTCAAAAAATCATCGACGACCTGCATGTCCGCATTGAGGAATTGCAGTTGATCAACGGTAATATGATGCAGATCAATGACAGACTAAGAACTCGTAGCGATAGCCGTTTTGCCGTAAATAATAATCCTGCAGCATCTCAAGAGCAATCGGCTTTGATCAATTCGGCGTTGATCGATTTCGACATGGATGTATTGTATGATCGTTGGAAAAGTTTCCCCGGACAAACTGCTCAAAACGGTCCGAACCTGAAGAAGCAAATGTTAATGTTGTTTCACCTTTATAATACAGCATCTTTGAAAGCGAATGAGCTTTTCAACTTGGTTGGAATCGGCGGCGTAACAGGAGCTCGTTATGTTTCAACATTGAAAAAATTCGGATTGATTCGTTACACAGGTGCTCGTAAAAAAGGTCACTATGAGATCACTTCTCAAGGGGTTTCATTTGTAGAAAACACCGGTCATGCGCTGCTTGTCTCTCAAGTAGAAAGTCACGTTGGAAGGCAAGATCGTCATGTTGAAATTGCTGACAACCCACTTCCAAAAGGTAAATTTAACGTCGGTTCAGTTTTGTCGAACCACGACGATCTTTAAAATATAAGTCATTTATTGATTATTAATTATACTAAATTGATTATTGAAAATTTGATTTGACTGTCATAAGTTGAATTTGATTCTCAATAATCAATTTGCTTTATATCCCTTGTTAACATGGAACTTCTCAGTCCCGGACATTTCCCCGATTACGAATTGATTGATTGTGGCAATTTTGAAAAGCTGGAACGCTTCGGAAAATTCGTAACCATTCGTCCCGAGCCGCAAGCTCTTTGGGACCCGATTCTTTCTGAAAAAGAGTGGCAGAAAAGAGCCAACATGAAATTTATTCCCAAGTCATCTTCGTTTGGGGAATGGGAGAAAAAACGCGATGCACCGGAACGTTGGAACATAGAATATCCGATTGAAAGAGGTCCAATTATCAAGTTCCGTTTAGCGCTTACATCGTTCAAACATGTTGGAATTTTTCCGGAGCAATGTGTAAACTGGGATTACATTTATCAGTCGGTTAAAAGCATGAAAACTCCGCAGCCAAAAGTGCTGAATCTTTTTGCATATACAGGTGGAGCTTCACTTTCAGCAAAAGCAGCCGGTGCCGATACTGTTCACCTCGATTCAATCAAGCAAGTAGTCAGTTGGGCCAATGAAAATCAGGAATTGAGTAATCTAAAAGACATCCGTTGGATCGTTGAAGATGCAATGGCTTTCGTGAAAAAAGAAGTGAAGCGGGGAAAGAAATATAATGGAATCATTCTCGATCCACCTGCATATGGTCACGGTACAGAAGGACAGAAATGGAAACTCGAAGAAATGATCAATGAAATGATGCATTTGGTTTTCGAATTGCTCGATGAGGAAGAACGTTTTCTGATTCTTAATACATACTCATTAGGCTTTTCTTCTTTAGTAGTTGAAAATATGCTACGTGATTTCAAAGATCTACATACAGGCGAATTGTTTTTGAATTCGACGACGGGGTTGAAATTGCCGTTGGGGGTGTTTGGGAGGTTTTGTCATATTGCGAAATAAAAAAATGCTTGGATCTATTCTAGCACTTTTCCGTTTTTAAATCCGCCCTGTCTATAAAGATCCGCATGACCCCAGAGGGGTCGCATGTGAATTGACGTTCAATTATCCACATTTAAAAACCCAAAAACGAAAATAATGGCGATGCAAAAATCACATTCGAAACCTTGGGGTCGGCTTAATATCGCGCCACATTTTTCTACTTAAAAAACAATCGGCAACATCATCATTGAATCGATTTTTTTATCTCCGATCTTGGCAGAAATCCATTTCCCGGTGGATAGATTTATTACTCGCAGCACCTCTTCATCTGTTTTCTGATCCAGACCTTTTATGATCTTTGCATTTCTGACGACACCTTTTTTGTCGACAACAAAAGAAACATAAACCTTACTTCCTTGATTAACTGAAGGTCCTAAATCTTTTAGATTCTTTGCAAAAAATTTTACCATTCCACTTTCTCCGCTTTCAAATTTTGCCATTACATCAGGTCGTTGTGAAAGGTCAATTTTTTCCCCATTAGGAGTCGAGTAAATATTATTCGTGTATTTAGGCCATTCGATTTTTACTATCAAGTCAAGTTTTCCATCGGTCGGAACAATATCAACTGTATCTGCAATGTATGTAAGGAATAAGGAAATGATTCGCGTACTGTCTTTCCATAACGACTCGCCGGAAAAATTTATCTCATTTCTTGAGTTCAGGTCATCTGAAAATTCCGGTTTTCCAATATTTGAATTGAAATATTCAACAAGTGAAGTGTATTTTACTAAATATTCATTTTTTCTTGAAAGCTCGTATTTCCATTTTGTTTTATCCTTCCTGATATTTTTGTTTTCGTTTTCAATATTCCATGAATAAACAATTGCAGCTATCATAGAATCTTCCCCTCCATAAAAATATTCTGCCCTACATGAAGGATTGAACTTTTCGTTATTTCGTCTGAAGCAAAACGGGTAGTATTTGAATTCTCCAAGTTCTGTATAAATCAAATTTGACTTACATGTTTTCTCTTCAATTCCTAAAAGTGTCGAATGCAAACTGTCTTCAAATTGATTTGCCTGAGTTAAACTACATCTTTCTAATAAAAACTGAGCATTCGACTTAAGCAGGCCAGTGAATAACAAAAGAACCAGAACTTTTAACTTCATGAAATGAATGGTATTAATATAATTAGACGAATAAAAGCAAGAGTACGAAGAATTATTCAAAATTATAAGCCTTGTTGATAGAATTTTGCCTTGCCAAATAATTCCTCAGTCAATCGATTTAGGAGTAAATACTCCTTCAAAATTCTATCTTTGCCACTCTGAATTAGTAAAAAAATGGAAAGAAAAGTTCGCGTGCGTTTTGCTCCCAGTCCTACCGGGCCATTGCACATCGGTGGAGTAAGAACAGCTTTGTATAATTATCTTTTTGCGAAAAAGCATGGTGGCGATTTTATTCTTCGAATAGAAGATACCGATCAGAATCGTTATGTAGAAGGTGCAGAGCAATACATCATTGAATCATTAAAGTGGTGTGGAATTACTCCTAACGAAGGAGTAGGTTTTGGTAATGGCCCTCATGCGCCATATCGTCAAAGCGAACGTATGGCAATTTATCGTCAGTATGCAGAAAAACTAGTGAGTAGTGGTTTTGCATATTATGCATTCGATAGTGAAGGGGAGCTTGATAAATTAAGAAAGGAAATGGAAGCGGAGAAATCGGCTTTCTCATATAATTCAAAAACGAGAAAGCAATTAATCAACTCGTTGACACTTTCTGCTGATGAAGTGAAAAAAAGAATTCATGCAGGTGATTCATATGTTATTCGTTTACAAATTCCGGAGAATGAAGAAGTGCTTGTTCACGATTTGATTCGTGGCGAAGTTCGTGTCCATTCATCACAACTCGATGACAAAGTATTGTTCAAAAGTGACGGAATGCCAACATATCATTTAGCAAATGTTGTCGATGATTATCTGATGCAGATCACTCACGTCATTCGTGGTGAAGAATGGTTGCCATCGGCACCATTGCATGTTTTGTTATATCGCTATTTAGGTTGGGAAAATGTGATGCCGAAATTTTCGCATCTTCCATTGTTGCTTAAGCCTGATGGAAACGGTAAGTTAAGTAAACGTGATGGTGATCGTTTAGGATTTCCTGTGTTTCCATTAAACTGGAACGATCCTGTTTCGGGTGAATTGTCATCAGGCTACAGAGAAAGAAATTACATCCCATCTGCATTTAACAATATGCTTGCCTTGTTAGGATGGCATCCGAGTGGTGATCAGGAAATATTTTCAATGGAAGAATTGATTCACGATTTTTCATTGGAGAGAGTAAGCAAGAGCGGAGCGAAATTCGATCCGGAAAAAACAAAATGGTTCAATCAGGAATATTTACGTCATGAGCCAATTGAAAAATTAGTTTCGCTTTTGAAACCAATGATCATTGACACATACAAAATAGCAGAAGGCGACAAGAGATTGTCGAACGAGTATTTGTCGAAAGTTGTGAAGTTGTTACTTGAACGAGTTCAATTTGAAAATGAGTTTGCTGAAAAGGGAAGTTACTTGTTTATTGCACCAACTCAGTACGAACAAGAAATTATTTCTAAAAAATGGAAACCTGGTTTAGAGAATTTCTACAATGCACTTGCTGCAGAATACGGTAAAATGAATTCGTTCGGCACAGCAGAGATTGACGCAAAGAATAAAGAAATCGCAGCAGCTAATCAGTTGAAGCCGGGAGAAATTTTGCAGTTATTGCGTTTGCTTGTTAGTGGCTCAGGAACAGGAGTTGATCTTTTAGGCATGATGGAATTATTAGGCAAAGAAGAAGTGATCGCAAGATTAAATAATGGGGTAAATAAAATAATGCAGTCAGTGGCTGCGAAATAAAATAATATGTCAATCGAAAAAAGTCCAAACTTTCTCGAAGAGATCGTTGCGGAAGATGTGAAAAATGGAAAGCATGGCGGACGTGTACTTACGCGTTTCCCGCCTGAGCCGAATGGATATTTGCATATCGGCCATTCAAAATCTATTTGTCTTAATTTCGGTTTAGCGCAGCAGTTTGGTGGTAAAACAAATCTTCGTTTCGACGATACAAATCCTGTTACAGAAGATACAGAATATGTTGAAAGTATAAAAAATGATATTCGCTGGTTAGGATTTGATTGGGCGAATGAATTTTATGCCTCCGATTATTTCGAACAACTATATGATTACGCATGTGAGTTGATAAAAAAAGGATTGGCTTATGTTGATGATTCATCTGCGGAGGAAATTGCTGCAATGAAAGGTACTCCAACCGAACCCGGAAAAAATAGTCCTTTTCGCGATAGAAGCGTAGAAGAAAATCTGGATCTCTTCGCTCGGATGCGTGGAGGTGAATTCAAAGATGGCGATAAAACTTTGCGTGCAAAAATTGACATGGCTTCGCCGAATATGCATTTTCGTGACCCTTTAATGTATCGCATTCGTCACGTACATCATCATCGCACGGGTGATAAGTGGTGTATCTATCCGATGTACGATTATGCACACGGACAAAGTGATTCGATTGAAAATATTACACACTCTATTTGTACACTAGAATTTGAAGTACATCGTCCGGTTTACGAATGGTTCATAGAAAAACTAAATATTTTTCCAAGTCATCAGTATGAAATGGCGCGGTTGAATCTCACATACACTGTGATGAGCAAACGTAAATTGCTTCAACTGGTAAATGAAAAACATGTGACAGGTTGGGACGATCCGCGTATGCCAACCCTGAGTGGTTATCGCCGTCGTGGTTACACACCGGAAAGTATCCGTGAATTCTGTGATCGCATTGGAGTTGCTCGTAGAGAGAACATGATCGACGTTGGATTGTTAGAGTATTTCATTCGTGAAGACTTGAACAAGAATGCGAATCGAGTGATGGTAGTAACTGATCCCATCAAATTGATCATAGACAATTATCCGGAAGGTCAAATTGAAATGTTGCCCGGGGAAAATAATCCGGAAGCTGAAGACAAAGGTGGAATGCGTGAAATGCCTTTCTCGAAAGAGTTATGGATAGAGCGTGATGATTTCATGGAAGAGCCGACAAAGAAATATTTCCGACTTGGACCTGGATTAAAAGTTCGTTTGAAGCACGCATATATTCTTGAGTGTACTTCATTCAAAAAAGATGATGCCGGAAATGTATCTGAGATTCATTGCAACTACTTCCCTGAAAGTAAAAGCGGGCACGATACAAGTGGGATCAGTGTGAAAGGTGTGATTCATTGGGTAAGTGCGGCACAAGCGATCAAATGTGAATTGAGAATGTACGATAGATTGTTTCTACCTGAAGACCCATCGAATGCAGAAGGAGATTTCAAAGATCATTTGAATCCGAAAAGTTTGGAAGTAATTTCAAATGCATACGCTGAGCCTTCATTGATGAAAGCGAAAGTCGGTGACAAGTTTCAGTTTATTCGCAAAGGATATTTCTGTATGGATCCGGATTCAACAGCAAGTAATTTTGTGTTCAATAAAACAGTTGGACTAAAAGATTCGTGGGCAAAAGAAGCAGTAAAGAAATAATTTCTACTATTAAGAAATCAGAAAATGGGAATAATTAAAGTTGGTCCGATACGGATGTACGGTTATCACGGCTGTTTGCCCGAAGAAGAAAAAATCGGTGGATATTACGATGTAAACGTTGAACTGGAAACAGATTTTTCCGGTGCTGAGAGATCCGATAATTTAAAACAGACGATCGATTACTGCGATGTATTTAACATTGTCATTCGTGAAATGAAAATTCGTTCGAAACTTATCGAACACGTAGCAGCAAGAATGGCCGACGCTTTGAAGAAAGAAATAAAAGGAATTGAACAACTAAGTCTCGAACTAACCAAGATCGCGCCGCCAATGAATGGTGATGTGGCTATGGTTTCGGTTATTGTTGAACGGTAATTTTTCTACAATGGTTTAAGGGGTTTAAATTGTTTAAGGAGTTTAATGTGCACTTCCAATTTAAACCCCTTAAACTTTTTAAACCCCTTAAACCCCTTAAACCCCTTAAACTTTTTAACCCAAACCATCTTCCACATATAATTGACAACTACAATCTCCGACCTCAACAAACAACTCCAACAACTTCCCCCCAAGAAGATAGCGGAAATTTGTGTTCGGATTTCTAAGCATAAGAAAGAGAATAAAGAATTGCTAGATTATCTTTTGAATGAATCGGATGATGAGGATGGATTTCGTGAGAAGATAAAAGCTGAGACTGAGCAACAATTTCTAGATATGAATCGAAGTAATTTATACTTGGCGAAGAAAAGTTTACGGAAGATCTTACGAATGATCAATAAGAATTGCCGCTTTTCGGGGAGTAAGGAAACAGAAGCTATTTTACTTATTCATTTTTGTAAAACACTTAAAGCCTCCGGAATTCCTTTTTATGATAGTCAGGTGTTGATCAATATTTATAACAATCAACAGAAAAAAATTGCTACTGCTATTTCAAAACTTCATGAAGATCTTCAATTTGATTATTTGAAGGAAATGGAGTCAATGTAAAACAATAAATCGTTTTGCTTTAAATGATTTTTCATCTGAAAAAATTTGCAAAAAATAATTTCCATCAGAAAAAGACGCGGTTGGAATTACGATTTTATTTTCGGTAGAAACAAATTCTAAAATTAAATTCCCGGCAAGATCACTGATTTTAATCTTAACTTCTTTATTTTTTTTAGGAATATCAATTGTCAAAGTTTCGTTAGCCGGATTTGGGTAAATCTCAGCAGATTGAAAATCAGTTTCCTGATTAGTTGCAATCAACGAACCTGTACTATCAGTTTTTAATAAGTAGAAAAATGTTTCCCCGTTATTTTGATCTGTTGATGTGCTTAATGTTACGATGTCACCTGTAGGAGTTACATCAACATGGGAAGCATTTGACAATCCAAGTCCCGGAAATTCTTTCGTCCAAAGTGAGTCACCATTTGCATCTGTTCGCAACAACACAACTCTGTAATCGAAAAATGATCCTGACGGTGGATAAGAAACTGTTCCACAAACAATAAATCCGCCATCAGCCAAAAGTTGAATCGATCGAAATGAATTTGAATTTTGGAAATAATATTCTTTCGACCATAAGCTATCGCCGGCAGAATTTAATTTCATTAACAAAATATTGTAGTGGAGTGTAGGTGTTCCATAAGTCCGATATCCGAGAACCATAAAGCCGCTATCAGCAGTTGCGCACATTGACCAAGCTGATTGTCCGGTTTGCGCAACTGAGTCGTAATTGAAATCTTTGTTCCAAATACTATTTCCGGTTGAATCTATTCTGCAAACTCGTAAATGTGGATACGGAGTATCGAATGATCCGCATGCAACAACAAATCCGTCATTGGTTTTTCGAAGAGAAGAATTGCTACAATCAGAAACTTTCCCAATTTGGTATTCCCATGAGTGATTCCAAATACTATCATAGCAATGCAAGCGTAAAAATTCCTGAAACGGATAAAAGTCATTATCTAAAAACCCGACATGCTGATAGTCGAGCACTTCAGTTGCAATCCCATATCTGCTAAATGGGGAAGAGCTTTGTGATGTTGTGTAGATCAAATTTCCAGATGAATCGCAATGAGTAAGAACAGCAGTTGGAGGTGGAGAAATACCATAACTTCCCGCAAGAAAGAAATCTCCGTTCAGTTGAACTTTTATACAATCTGCCGTTGCATCCGGATAAAGTCTCGTCCACAAAGTATCGCCGTTAGAATTTGTACGAATCAAATATCCTTCGCCATCGGAAGAACCTGAAAGTATGAATCCGCCGTCAGGAAGTATTTGAAAAAAAGATGCAGCATTATTTCTCCCGCTGATTCCGTAATATTTTTCGAAAAGCGCCTGAGCGTTTGTTGTTGTTGAGCAGAAGAGGATTAAAAAAATGGAGAAGAGGTGTTTCATTTTTTGTTTATATTGGAAATTCGAATTCATATTCAAGCCACGAATTCGAGAATGAATTATTTTTTATTCGTGAATTCGTGGAGGAAATTTAATTCACCTTAGTGTTTTTATCAGGGCGTACTCCACGCTTATAAATCACCAACCCATTCAAGAAATTCCTCAACAACTGATCCCCACAAACTTTATAATTCGGATGATCTTCATTACGAAAGATTGCACTAAGTTCAGTTTTGCTTATATCGTATTCGACTAACTTTAGAATTTTCACAATGTCATCATCGCGCAATTCGAGAGCAACACGTAATTTTTTAAAGATGTCGTTATTTGTTAGCATGACAATATTTCAAATTATTTTTTAGGACTTGAATTTGGTTTTTTATTCTTTGAGAAATTTCTTCTCTTGCCGTTGAATTTACTTTTATTGTGTTCAACAGGATTCCACACCGGACCCTTGCCAATTGAATCAGGCAAAGCGATCTTTGGAATTTTGCTTTCGATAAATTCTTCGATCTGCACAAATCGTGATTGATCTTTTGGACTTATAAAAGTAATAGCTTCGCCTGTAGTTTCTGCTCGAGCAGTACGACCAACTCTGTGAACGTAATCTTCAGCATCTCCCGGAACATCGTAATTAATGACGAGTCCGATATTTTCAATGTCAATTCCACGCGAGAGAATATCAGTAGCAATTAGAACAGGTGTTTTTTTATTCTTGAAATTCAACAAAACAGTTTCACGCAATTCTTGTGTCAAATCGCTATGAATTGCAGCAGCGGGAACAGTTCTTCGCTGTAATTCTTTTTCAAGTGTCTTGACAGCTATTTTTGTCGAGCAAAATATTAGGGCAGTACTGATCTTGCGATGTGATAATAGTTCAATGATTAGATTATTTTTCTGATCATCGAAAACGATATATGCTTTTTGATCGACTCCTGCGGCAGGTTTACTGATTGCAATATTTATTTCGACAGGATTATTCATCAGCTTTTTTGCTAACGGTCGAATCTTCACAGGCATCGTTGCGCTGAAAAGAAGTATTTGTTTTTTCTCCGGAAGAAATTTGTTGATAGTCATGATGTCTTCATAGAAACCCATGTCAAGCATTTTATCAGCTTCATCGAGAATCAATGTTTCAAGCTGATCCATTTTTACGTAGCCAAGTTTTAAATGACTAAGCAATCTGCCCGGTGTTGCAATGATCACTGAAGTTCCTTCCATGAGAGCTTTCTTTTCACGATCAAAAGAGAAACCATCATTTCCGCCGTAAACAGCGATTGAATTTGCATGAGTGAAATACGCGAAACCTTGAAAAGCCTGGTCGATCTGCACTGCAAGTTCTCTAGTAGGCGCTAAAATAAGCGCTGCTGTATGCGGAGTTTTACTATCAGAAATTTGTTGAAGCGTAGGCAGTAAATACGCTGCTGTTTTTCCGGTACCTGTCTGTGCACAAGCTAAAACATCTCGCTTCGCCAGAATTTCCGGAATTACACTAGTTTGTATTGGTGTCGGCTTGTCGTAGCCCATTGTATAAAGCCCATCTAATAGATCATCACTGAAATTAAATGCTTCAAATCCTAAATCTTCCATTCGTATTTTTATTCTGCACAAAGATAATAATACTTAGCAGACGAGAAATGTTTACCTTCTGCTAAGTATTATTATTTGAATCAACTATTTTTAAGCTATTTGATGCTTATGGATGAACAGTAAAGACATTCATGTTATTCTCCAAAAGACTATAATCAGAAGATTCGACCATTCCGTCGCCATTGAGATCTTCAGGAACATATCCGGCTTTATTAATCTGTAAAGCACTTTGAATAGTATTCATATCAATCACTTCGATACCTCCATCTTGATTAGAATCACCGGAGAATAATGCAAATCGGCCATCACCGAGATTGCGCATATTATTTCCTAGTGCTTTAGAAGCAGCATCACTGAATATATAATTTGTAGTTGCTCCGGTAAATGTTACTGCAGTAGAACTCCATGTTTCCAATGCATTTCTATGATGAACGCTGATATAAAAACTGCCATTCAATAACGCTGAAGGGAAAATGAAACTTCCATCGCCACTAGTATTAATTGTACTCTTAAAACTTTGTATGACTGTATATGGACTAGTTGCTGAATGTAATTTTACAACAATTGTATCGCACAAAGTTGGTTGTGAAATAGGATTTGCAACAGCTTTCATTGTGCCGCCGGAAATATAAAATCCTTCTATATATAATTTTACATTCAAAGTAATTCCGGTTGTAACAGTAAAATTCGTTGAAGTACAAAGAACACATCCTCGGTCGTTTGTTACGCACACAACACCACTCGATGGACTTAGATTTGGAACGATAGCTTCAATCACTGTCGGACTAATTACCGTGAAACTTGTTGCACTTGTTCCGACAAATGTTACGGCAGTCGCACCGGTGAATCCTGTGCCGGTAATTGTTACAACTGTTCCGGGAACTCCGCTTGTAGGAGAAAAGCCGGCGATTGATAATACAGCAGGAACAGAAACGGAAACAGTGTTTGATGCAGTACAACCGGTCGAACTACTTGTAGCAATTACAGTGTATGCAGTATTTACTGTAGGACTGTGTGTTGGATTTTGAATTGTAGAAGTAAATCCTGATGGAACAGAAGTCCATGCATAGCTAATAGTTTCCGGTACTTGATTCTTTATAATGATATTCCAATTCTGAACCCTTCCTGTATCAACTCCTGCAAGATCTCTTACTTTCAATAACCATGTACCATTTACATTTCCAGTAAATGAACCAAGATTTCCATCCGGCTTAAATGATCCTGTGAAAGGTGCAGTACCAAGGTTGATCAATGTTGCAGCTGACATAGTGAAAACGGTATTGACAAAATTATCGCCGCCACTTCCTCTACGATTACTTAATAAAGCTGTATTTCCTGAAGGGGATATAAGTGAGATTTCAAGATCGCCGTCATACGTGTGAGTAAGATTTAATTTTATTGATACAACTGAATTAGAAGTTAATGTCGCAGGATTAATTCCGGAGACTACGATAGGTGAAGTAATTCCTGTTGAATTGTTGTCCGGAATAAAAACTTGAACACTTGTGCTGAATGTAACCGGTACATTTTGTGTTCCGCCTGAAGTAGCAGTTGAATTTAATTGAACAGAATTTCCATTACAAATAGGAGCGGATGAAGTTGCTGTAGTTGAAATTGGAATATTTGTAACAGCAATCGGAGCAGAATACGAAACGGAGGAACCGCAATTTGTTCCGACAGTATAATTTCCGGGAGCAGAAACAGTAATCGATTGTGTCGTTGCTCCATTCGACCAAATGTAGTTACTTGCAACACTTGATGTCAAGGTAACACTTCCGCCAACACAAATAGTTGTTGGTCCACTGGCAGTGATAGAAGGCGTGACACTTTGTTGCGTTAGTGTAATTGGAACAGCAACCCAGTTATTTGTTTCATCGCTTTCAAGGAAATTATTATCAGGATCAGTAATTGAAACAATGTAGTAAGTTCCATTACAAACGTTGTTAAGTGGAATTGGGTCATTTAGTGAAATGCTATACACATCATAATTTCCCGGATAAATTCCTTGCGTTAATCCACAGCCTGTATGGAATCCAAGATTGTTATTCGGGAAAGTTGTCATTGTATTTCCGGCATTGTCAACACACTCGCCCGGATTACCTGCGCACGTTCCGAGATTGATCAAACAAAAACTTTGCTTTACACCGGTTCCAATGATTGGCCAATTGCGAGCATCAGGATCTGAGGTTGGAGTACGCAGAGTATAGTTGGCCCAATTGTCCACATGTAAGTGACCATGCGCTGCATGGTAAGTCATCTTCCCGGCAATTCTATCATAGAAGCCAAGCGTATCACTTCCCGGAATTTTTTGAAAGATCCTTTGCTTAACAATGTGTTTAATGTTATCGCCATTCGGACAAACCGTCCCGCATGGAACATTTGTAGTACCACAAAAACAAGAGTCGTAACCATAAATATCAATTGGACCATAACCGATATTCGGAGTAGCGTTTGAAATATAAAGGAAACCCGGAGCTTCAGTATGATGATCAAGAATTTCTTTTCCGGAAGCAGTCATGTCAGGAAGAAGATCACAACCCGCAGCACCACCGGGGCAAACACAAGTTGGACAAGGATAAGTTCCTGTTGGACCGCTTCCCACAGTTGTACTTCCCGGGTTCGGTGGATTTTGTACGAATACAATACTAGCACTGTGAATAGAACCTGTATCAGCATTTGCTACATCGCTTACAATAAACAACCAAGTTCCATTTGGATTTTGTCCGTTGTTGAATGATGCAGTATTTCCATTTGGAAGATAAATTCCGGTGTATGGTGCAACACCATTACTGAATGCAGTTCCATCCATTCCAACACAAGTTCCTGTGAAGTTATCTGCTGAGCCGCCAATTCCTGCAATCAGAAGAACGCTAGTTCCGCTAGGAGAAACGAGAGTCATTCGCAGATCGTTTTTATAAGTATGTGTGATATTCATACACACGTGAGCGAGTCCGAACAAAGTATCGATCACATTTGGCAAACCGGAAACTACAATCGGAACTGTATCAGTTGTATTATCCATGATTGGCATATTACCCGTCCACTGAAACGACTGTGCATTAGCAGTCCATGAAAACAAAAATAGAATTGTTGCAGTAATTAATTTTTTCATAAAGATCATTGTTGTTTAGGTTGTGTTCCCGCAGATTCCCCAGAAGAACAAATTAGTAAAAAAATCTAGAAGGACAAAACGCCGGCTTTTAAGAACAAAAAAAGGGCGTTGTTTAGAATAATTGGGGTTTTACGCACGCTAAAAATGGAAATTCTAAAGAGTAGGATAATTGCAAATAACTATTTAATTTTAATAGCTATTGGTGAAAGCGTGTGAGAGATTTTATTTGGATCAACGCATCTGATGTATTCAATATAAATTTTGGAACCCGATTTACAAAATGTAAATGCTTTTTTCATTTCCGCTGTGATGATGTCGTTTACATTGTTGGCCATAATAACCGGACTTGCGTTTTTCGAATAGATCGATACTTTGAAGGATGTGATTTCAATTCCTGCTGAATCTACTTGAAGTAATTTCGCATTAGCAAGCTGCTCCACAGTAATTAGTTTCGAGTCAATGCCATCAATACTTGCAATGCAATTTAAAAAACTTTCTGAAGCGTTTTGTGCAAATATTTGTTGTACAGAAAAATTTGTTGCTGTTAAAAGCAGTAGTGAAAAAAGATACTTCATGATTTGGAGTTTATATTAATTAGATAATTTCTTCAAATAGCATTCGCTTCCATTAAGCATAGTTTTTTCAAATCCCATTATTTTCAAAAATCGTTCGTGATTTTTATTCGATACAGTTGTGTATGCAATTTGCTTAACGCCTTTTTCAAACAAATATTTATTTTCTTTTTCGAAAATAAAACGACCTACTTTGAAGTCTCTGAATTTTTCTACCGTGTAATTGACTTTCACAAAAGCGGTTCCATCTGCTGTTATATGTGCTGCAAAAATATTTGCAATCACAAGATCTCTTAAAACAGCAAAACGTAATTGATCGCCTTTTTCATCAATTGAATAATCAGGGAAATAATTAGTGATATCATTTTTGTAGAACGAAAGAAATTTTCTGATGATGAGATCTTCCTGATTGAATTCTAACAAGTCAAAATTTTCTGTTGTTCTGTAAATTCTAATGAGGTAAAATACATTAATACAAAGTAATAGGCTGTTCGTTAACAATACAGGAAACGCATTGATTGCAATTCCATAGAGAATAAATGCGAGGCAGCCTAAGCTGTTGAGCCAGCGAAAGCGGATGTCGTTAGTGACAAGCAGCGATAAAGCAAGCAGTACAGAGGCAAGATAACCAAGGATGAGAGATATCGTATCAGACATATTTTGAAATTATTTGCGAATGTAATGAAATGATAGGTTAATGTTAAGAAATCCTTTGATCTATTTTTTGCTAAATTGCCTGATGTAGCTATTTAAATTGTAACTTCACTTTTCTTAAACCCAATTAATATTTTAAGTTATGATTAAAAGGATAGTAATATTTATATTTTTAATTCTCATACAAAGCTTGAAATTATTTTCTCAGTGCGATTCTGTTCGGATTGAAAATTCTATTTCAGAAAATGAAGGTGATATATCATATGCACAAGAGGTGATACATTATTCGGCATCAGGTAAAGTAATAGATAAGACCTATAAATATCAAAGTGTACCTGGCGCAGATTGGAAAGTTTTGACAACAAGTAATTTTCAGTATGACACTAATGATAGTGTTTTAAATATTGTTCAAATAAGTTATTTCTCAACTAGCCAGACTGTTTCTGGAAGCGAATTTACTTATGATACTTTCGGGAATCGACTTACAGGGATTTCATATTACAATTCAAATATTACCTCTAGCGATACAAATATTTATGATACTTCAAATCGTTTATTGGAACATACTCAAAACAACTATTCAATAAGAATAAATAGCATACACACTTATGATGTGTCCGGTAAATTGTTAAGTGATCTGGACATGGACTGGAATGGAAGCTCGTGGATTGATTCAGTTAAAACAGAATATTTTTATGATGGCTCAGGTAATTTAATAAATCATTTTATGTTTGAGAACGTTGGGGGAATTTGGGATTCTACATTTATTGGATATTATTTTTACAACGATTCAAATTTGGTAGACACATTCTATACAACAAAAGATTCTGCAGGCACTTGGTTAAATGATTCAATGGAAATATCTACTTATGGCCCATTGAATAAAAGAACGCATCATTACAAGCTTAAATGGAATCAATTACAAATGCAATGGTTCTTTTTATCAGATGATGTTGCTGAAGTGGATTCCAATGGTTATCCAACTCTCACTGTAAAACTTGGAGCTTATTATTCATCATCAAATTTATTATGGATACAAGATGATTGGCAAATCGAAGAAGTCTATGACTCAGTAGGAAACCTTTTGACATATGACAGAACGTTTCCTCCTTATTTATCTCATATTGATTATACATATACAAATGGAGTTCTTACTTCTTTGGTTGGTGGAAGTTCTTCGAATATGACTTCAACAGATTTTTACTCTGATTTTTATTATGCAGAATTATTTGGTGATACATTAATTTGTCAAGGAGGAAATCCTATTCTAAATGTCGATAGCTGTGCAGGAGATTCTTTTTTATGGTCATCCGGTGAAACTACTAGTAGCATCATTGTAACGATTGACGGTAATTATCAAGTTACAATTACCCGTGCAAATGGATGGGTGGTTCAAACACCGCCGGTTCATGTGACTTTAGCTCCTACCTTGGCATTTCCAAATGTCTTACAGGGAAGCGATAGTTTAGCGATTCTTTGTCCGGGAAATAATATGCTGCTCTCAACTCCTCTTGAGAACGGAGTCGCCTATCAATGGTTTATAAATGGAAATGCATTGTTCGGACAAATTAATAATGCCATTAATCTTAATGTTAATTCACAGACTGGTGAATATTTATTGATAGCTACGAATAACTGTGGCAGTGATTCATCTTCAATTACGCAAGTCTATGTTTCACAAACTACATTATCGGCAGATTATTTTGGTACAACTTGTATTGGATGTGATGACGGAAAAATAAATCTGCGTATTAACACTAACTACCAGCCTTATTCAATTTCAATCGCACCATTGGCCGGTGTAATTTCGGGAGATTCAATTTTATATTTACCTGCCGGAATTTATGATGTATGTGTCACGGACAGTATGGGTTGCAGTTATTGTGTAAACGATACAATAACGCAAGATCCAACAGGTGTCGAATCAATTAAATCTAACTACTTGAAGATATATCCTAATCCTGTAGTTGATCAATTAACCATCAGTAGTTATAACAAGTTAGATGGAGATTATCTTATTTCTGGTTTGCTCGGGAATATATTAATAAAAGAAAAATTATCGGGATTCATAACTATTGTAAATCTTGCAGGTCTCTCGTCGGGAATTTATTTTTTGAGCTTTAATTCATTAGACTTTGTGCCAATTAAGGTAGTAAAAAATTAGTTTTTCACTTAGCCGATTTAATACTTTACCTTCGGAGTATGAAAGAGCTTTATCTAATCCGCCATGCCAAATCCGATTGGTCAATCGATGGACAAGCCGACATTGACAGATCATTAAATTCTCGTGGATATAATGATGCTCACAATATTGGCAAATCGATGAAATCGAAAGGTCATCTTCCAAAGCTAATTATCAGTAGCCCTGCAATTCGTGCTTTATCGACAGCATTGATAATTGCAGAAGAGCTTGCTTATCCAAAATCGGAGATAAAGATTGATTCAACTTTATATGACACCTCTATTTTGGAGTATATGAAAGCGATTCTGTCAGTAGAGAACGAATTTGAATCGGTCGCAATTTTTGGACATAATCCGATTGTAAGTGATTTAAGTAGTAATTGGGCTGGAAAGCTAATCGACATGCCAACATGCGCAGTTGTGCGATTTAGTGTGTTATCAGATAAATGGTCGCATGTAACTAAAGAAAACATTGAATTTATCGAAATGCTCTACCCCAAAATGATATAAATCACTTAAGTCCATTATTAAATTATTGTTAAGTAATTGTGTGCATAGCGCACAATTCATATTTTAGTTAAATATTACCGATCATTAAATTATTACGTATGAAAAAGGAATTAAGAAAAGCGTTGGAAAAGAAAATTTCAGCAGCAATTTCAAGTGCATTGCCTAGTGAACAAAAAGTGGCTATTGCTAAAACTAAAAAAGCGATCGAAGAAGCTTCTCAACTTGTTGCTAAGAAATTTGCAAAAGCGCAAAAATCAATCGAGAAAGAAAAGAAACGCTTGCAGAAAAAAGTTCGCGTAGTGAAAAAGAAAAAAGCGGCTGTAGTAAAAAGAAAAAGATAGTCCCTTAGTTTTTATGAAGAAGAAAGACAGTACTTTGATCAATCGAGATCTAAGTTGGTTGTCCTTCAATGCTCGTGTATTGCAGGAAGCTGAAGATGAGTCTGTGCCATTGATCGAAAGGTTGCGTTTTTTAGGAATCTTCAGTAATAACCGCGACGAGTTTTTCAAAGTGAGAGTGGCAACAATTCGCCGCATGATGAAATTCGGAAAGCGCGGAAGAGAAATAATCGGTGCAGATCCTGTTGAATTAATTGAGAAAGTTCAACAAATTGTGATCAAGCAGCAGAAAAAATTTGACAAACTTTTTAGTAAGATTTTGCTTGATCTAGAAGAGGAAAACATTTTCTTTATCAATGACAAACAACTAAGTCCAACTCAGGAATTGTTTGTTCGCGACTATTTTCATCAAAAGGTTTATCCGAACCTAATGCCAATCATGATCGATTCGGTTCCACACTTTCCTTATTTGAAAGATAGGATGATTTATCTGGCTGTGCGAATTAAATCGAACCTAAAATCGGAAACAAAAAGCAAGTTTTCACTAATTGAGATTCCGACAGATGTATTGCCGCGAATTATAGTTTTGCCGTCGACTACTGATAAAAAGAATATTATTTTATTGGAGGATGTCATTCGATTTTGTTTGAATGATATCTATTCTATTTTCGACTATGAAACAATTGAAGGCTATACGATCAAATTAACTCGCGATGCTGAATTGGATATTGATAGCGATAGTTCAAAAAGTTGGTTAGAGAAAGTTTCAAAAAGTGTGAAACAAAGAAAAAGAGGAGAGCCGGTTCGATTGGTATACGATGAAAGAATACCTTCTGAACTTTTGAATTTCATAGTAAAGAAGATCAAGTTAAAAGACAGTGAGTATTTAACTCCCGGTGGAAAATATCACAACTTTAAAGATTTCATTAATTTCCCAAAAATTGGGCGACGAGAGCTATGGTTTAAAGTTCAAAAACCGATTGAACATCCTTCTTTTTCCGGTCAAAAAAGTTTACTAGCTGTAATTCGTAATCAAGATGTTTTACTTGCTTATCCCTATCACTCTTTCTTGCACATCATTGATTTGTTACGCGAAGCCTCTATCGATCCAAATGTGAGTTCGATAAAAATGACATTGTATAGAGCTTCAACAAATAGTAGCATTGTGAATGCTCTGATCAATGCAGCAAGAAATGGAAAACATGTTTTTGTTGTTTTGGAATTGCAAGCACGTTTTGATGAAGAGACGAATATTTTTTATGCAGACAAGCTTCAGGAAGCCGGAGTAGAAGTTATTTTCGGTGTTCCCGGATTGAAAGTTCACTCTAAATTGTTTCTCATTACCAGAAAAGAAGAAAAAAAGATCGTACACTATGCGCATATAGGTACAGGAAATTTCAATGAGAAGACAGCAAAGCTTTATTGCGATCACTCTTTACTTACGTCCGATAAGTCGATTACTCATGAAGTAGAAAGACTGTTTGCATTTTATCGAGATAATTACAAGACGGGGCATTTCAAGCATCTTATCGTTTCACCATTCAATTCAAGAAAGAGATTCGTAGCATTGGTCAATAAAGAAATTGAAAATGCAATGGCCGGAAAAGAGGCGTGGATCATTCTTAAGATGAATAGTCTCGTTGATGAGGATATGATCAAGAAATTATACGAAGCTAGTTCGGCGGGTGTTAAAATTCGATTGATCATCAGAGGAATTTGTTCTTTGGTTCCCGGAATAGCCGGATTAAGTGAGAACATTGAAGCAATAAGTATTGTCGACAAATTTTTAGAACATAGCCGAATATTTATTTTCTGTCATGGTGGCGAAGAAAAATATTATTTGTCATCC
>JANOBV010000402.1:0-5614 GCA_031411835.1 Bacteroidota bacterium
AAGGTTCGCAGATCAATGCAAAGATTGGAACCGTTGTAAAAAATATCAAATTAGTAAACGACAACACTGCGCAAATAGAAGGTAAGATTGAAGGGCAGCAGATTGTTATTTTGACGAAATTTGTGAGGAAGGCTAATTAGGTTTTTTAGGTTAGATGTTTGCAGGTTTCATTGTTGGTGAAGCACCAATTATTCATTTGAATGCTCTTTTATTTCGAAATTAAGATTGTACCAAAAATGCAATTGGACTTCAAATTCCATTAATTATCAGACAAATAAAAAATATAGTGGGGTATTGCTTTTTGTTACTCGATTGTTACCTTTGCCCTCCCAATAAATACCTTCATTCTGTGTGTTCTAGTTCGCCTCGGCGAATAGCTTAAGCCGGAACGAATGGGTCTTCTCACTGAAAAACCAGTGCGAAGGTACATTCTTCCTTAGCTCAGCTGGTTAGAGCATCTGACTGTTAATCAGAGGGTCCCTGGTTCGAGCCCAGGAGGGAGAGCTTACTTGAGTGTAAGTGTCAGTGTATTTGTAAGTAGTTACAAGTGCGCTCATTAACTCGAAAAAACGGTCATTACATTTATGTAATGGCCGTTTTTGTTTTTTATATACGAATGAACTGAGCTTCATCCAAAGGTTAGCACCCAACATGCGACTTTGCTCAAAATTCCTCTAACCGAATACTACTATTTCCTAAATTGCCTGTTCGAATTATTGATATGGCTCCTCAACCATTTTTAACTTGATACACTTACACATTCACTATCTAATCACTATTAACCAATGACTAATAATCCGATTCATCCGTGGCATAATGTCTCCTTCGGCGATCAGGCCCCTGATATTGTAACGGCCCTTATCGAAATCCCAAAAGGCAGTAAAGCAAAATACGAGGTTGATAAAGTGTCCGGCTTATTAAGACTTGATCGGGTTTTATTCTCATCAGTGTTTTATCCGGCGAACTACGGATTCATTCCGCAAACTTTAGGCGACGATCACGATCCGCTCGACATACTTGTGTTATCACAAATAGAAATTGAACCCCTTTGTCTTGTGAAAGCAAGAGTTATTGGTGTGATGCGAATGATTGACAACAATGAAGGTGATGATAAGATTATTGCAGTTGCAGAAAACGACATGAGTGTAAATCACATCAAAGATATTTCAGAATTGCCTGCACATTTCATTGAAGAGTTGCAGAATTTTTTCGAGAACTATACAAAGCTAGAAAAGAAAAAAGTTCGCATTGATGGATTTCAAAGTATTGATAAGGCGAAAGAAATTATTGTGAGGGCCATTGATTTTTATAAAGAGACATTTGTAAAATAAACTTCATACTTTAAAAATATGGAAAAAGTAAAATGTCCAAACTGCGAAGCAGAAAATTTATCTAATTCAAAATATTGTTCTCGTTGTGGGCATGCGATGCCGGAAGTGGTTAATAATAAAACTGCAGAAAGTAATATTCTACCAACAAAAGTTTCGTCAGATAAAAAGAAAAAAATAATCGGAGCCATTGTAGGTGTAATTGCTTTTTATGCATCCTATTATGCACTTCAACATTTCTTCTTTTCTCCACCATCCTTTGACCAAGTAATGATAGTAGCGGCAAGTGAGTTAAACAAAACATGTCCGATAATGGTTGACCAGGAAACACGGCTTGACAATGCAATTGCATTACCGGAAAATTCATTTCAATATAATTACACATTGGTTAACATTGAAAATAAAGAAGTGAATGCGGAAGATCTAAAAAAATATATTGAACCGGGAATAATAAATTTAATGAAGACAAGTCCAGACATGAGTTTTTACCGAGATAATAAAACTACAATGATCTATAATTACCGAGATAAAAATGGTGTATTTGTTTTGAAATTGACGGTAACTCCGGAAATGTATCAATGAAAAATGAAAAATGAATTTCGAAAATTGAATCAACATGAATAATATTAAAATAATTATTTTTTTCTTATTGGTTCTTGTAACCAATATTTCTAATGGGCAAAGGGCTGAAACATTAGAATACCCAATTGACAAAAAATGTAACCAATGTTTAGAGAAAGAAATTACTACAACAACGGGTATGATGCAGTGTTTTTCAATGGCAAGAGAAGAGTGGGGGCTTGAAATAACTAAGTACTACGATCTCTTAATGCAAAAATTAAAGCCTGAACAAAAAGAAAAATTAATTGCATCGCAGGAAGCTTGGATGAATTACAAAGAGGCCGAATTTAATCTTAGCAATTATATTTATTACGACGAAGAACAAGGCCAGGAAAAAAAGATTGATGCTGCATCGAGGCAAGCGCAATTTTTCAAACAGCGAGCGCTTGATTTGATGCAGTATTATGATTTGTATTTGCAGAGGTGAATATTATATCGAATAAATAAACGTTTAAAAAATCAATAAATATTGTATGAAAATAAATTTTACACAGCTTTCTTTCCTGATAATAATTGTCTTTTCTGCTTGTAAAAAAGATAAAGAGGTAATAAACACAACTTCAACTTCGCCCCAATACTATACATTTTCTGGGAGAATTGGAACAAATGACAATTCAACTGTCATTACAAATGACAATAACATAGCAATATGCGGAAATTTAAATAACAACATTTGTTTACTTAAAATCTCTAAATCAGGGACCCTTATTTGGCGGAAAGATTTTTCATTTGGCAACAATGAGTTTGCAAATTCTTTGGTAGAAACAAGCGACGGAAATTTGTTGATTGTTGGTTATACTGCTAGAAATTTTCAACTTTCGAATTGGGACATTTTCGTCGTCAAGGTATCCCAAGCCGGTGACACACTTTGGACAAAAACATACGGATGGAATGGTTCTGATAATGGCCGTGAAATAATAAAGACAAATGACAACAATTATTTAATTGCATCAACAACTTTTATTGATACTAATTCTTTTAGCAATATTTCATTAATAAAAATCAATTCTGACGGCGACACGATTTGGACAAAAATTTATCCCGATCAAAATAAAGAAATTCCAAAACATATTTTGCAAACACAAAACGGTGAGTACTTGATTACAGGATCAAATGAAGACGGAAATCAACAAAGTGGATTGCATGTTCTTAAAGTTGACGAAAATGGGAATAAACTTTGGAGTAAAACAAGTAGTGTGAACCCACAGAGTTGGGGACAATCAACCATCGAATTGACAAACGGGGATCTTATTACTTGCGGTCAACGCTTATCAAATACAGGATATTCTCAAATCTTTTTAGTAAAAAGTGATTATATCGGAAATGAAATTTGGAATAAAGAAGTTTTTGCATCGCCCGCATCAGAAAGTGCAAATTCTATAAAAATAAATTTAGATGGCACTTATAGTATTACTGGATTTTCACTTGATGTTGTTAATGGTATAGGGGATATAGTGCTAATGAAAATTGACCAAAACGGAAATGTGGTTTGGAATAAAAAATTCGGCGGCGATGGAATTGATTGGGGTACTAACCTAGTTAAAGATAATAATGGAGATAATATTATTACGGGAACAACACAAAGTTTCGGAAGTAGCCCGTCGGGAGAAAGTATTTATATGATCAAGACAGATAATAATGGAAATTTTAAATAATAGACTTCGAATACTTTGCAAATAGTTTTACAGTTGGGGTGTAGTCTGCAGACAACACCCCAACATCAAAAGCCGGAAAATTACGGGCCCAAAAAAACGGAACCAGAAACAATTTTAACTTTAACTTCCACCCTTTCCACTCATAAGAAGCAAATGGAACAGCAAGTCCAATCAAAGTAATGTACATCCAATAGATTGGTTGAATAAGAATTACGGCCACATATTTAATTGAGTACCCGAGTTCTTTTCCAACTTTTTTCAGAAACAATAATTCAGCTGTGATCTTAACTAATACTGCTCCTAAAAAAATCAAAGCGTATTTCTGAAAAAATAAAAGTGCAATCAAATGAACAAATAATCCTGCATGAACAAACCAAGAAATTACAGCAATGAAGACAGTAAAAAATGAAAGAGTGAATGGAATCTTCGTTGCCCAGCGTCGACGTTGATGCCAAAATGATTTTAAGTTAGAAAGCGAATTACTCTTTACAATTGCATTCTTTGATTTTACAAAAGCAAGTTGAGCGGGATTTTCAGAATGAATTTTTCGCATCAACTGAGTATCATCGCCGGAAGCAAATGTTGAACCTAGATAACCTTGTACTGCATCGTAAGCACTTTTTCTGTAACACAAATTCGCACCGTTACATATCATTGCTCTATGGTTTGCAATTGACGCACCTGCAATTCCCGTAAGTCCAATCATTTCCATTTTTTGCAACAATGAAAACAATCCATTTCCTCCGCTTAACACAACCGGACCTGCAACGAAAGAAGTTTCTGTATTAGAAAAAGGTTCGGCCATCGATCGAAGCCAACCTTCTTGCACGATGCAATCTCCATCAGTTGTGAGAATAAGATCGGCTGCAGAGTTTTTTATTGCTTGTGCTAGAGCAGATTTTTTTCCTTGGCCTTCAGAATGAAAAACGCTACTTTTTATTTCCGAATGGCGTGATAAAAAATCGTTCGCCAAATTGAAACTATTGTCTGTTGAATGATCATCGACGACGACTATTCTGAAATTACTCTTGCTGTAATTCTGAACAACCAATCGTTCGAGTAAATTCAAAATTACTTTTTCTTCGTTTCTTATTGCAATGATGACATCAACATTCAACAATTTACTATTCGACTTTTTATTTGAAACTTCAATTGCTTTCCACCCACGGTTACACCACAAAATGAAACCGGAATAGATCACAGTAAGAGCAAGAATCACAATTGAAGCTATCATTCTGTCTTCGTTTTTCCTAATCTAAAGTTCAGCATAAAAAGCGCACCGACCAAAGCCGGTATTGCAAGATTGATGATCCACAATGAAAATACGGCATTTAAAACAGGCAGTATATCGAGCGTGATCTTCGAGAAGAAATAAGTTGCAGCTGCACCTCTAATTCCTAATTCAATCAATGTAATGCTTGGAACAATTGTGATCACGAGGTATGTCATTGCTATCATAATGAAGGAAGGAAAAAATTTACTATCGCCACCATACATTTTGATCAACAAATAAAACTGCAATACAAAAATTAAATAACGCAACATTGCCAATGCAAAGACTCGCAAAAGTTCTTTCGAACTGTACTCCGACAGCACGTGAAACATGGCATACCATTTTTGCGGAAACTTCAATCGCTTCAAAATACTTTCAAGAAAACGCATATTTAAGAATGCGAGAATAGCAACGAATGAAACTACCAGTAAAGTGATGCAGATCAAAAAACTAATCATGAAAGTTAATTCGGCATAAGTCGACAAATAATAAACTGAAGCTATTGAACCCACAAGGAGCGTTACTAAAAGTTGACTAATATTTTCAATGACAGTTATAATCGTTGCTTGAATCTTATTTGCTTTTTCTAAGTGAAAAACTCGACCGGCAAATTCGCCAATACGATTAGGTGTGAAAATACTAATAGTTAATCCGGAGCAAACAGCTTCCAAAGAACGGAAGAGTGAAATGTTTTCAATGCGGTCGATCATCAATTTCCATTTCAATGCTTCAGTGAG
>JANOBV010000403.1:0-5598 GCA_031411835.1 Bacteroidota bacterium
ACAGAAAATATTTCGTGTTGTAGGTGTTTTTTCATGATTCCCTTTCGGGGCTGCAAAGATAAGTCTAATTTGCCTATATAGAAAAGGCGAAAAGTGATTTTGTCCTATCAATTATTGACGAATAATCTGAATTAATCCGCCTTTTTTTAGGCTAATAATTGACGAAGGTTGAGCACGTTGGCGGTCGTCTTTTCTCCAGTTCACAATGTAGTCTACCGATTGTCTGATTTCTTCAGTGACTTCTTGAAAAATCGCCGGTGCTTTTTCTCCGCTGATATTTGCTGAAGTTGATACTAAAGGTTTTCTTAAAACACCGATTAGATTTTTACAGAAATCATCTTTTGTAACTCGTATTGCAATGCTTCCATCTTCAGCGATAATTTCAGAAGGTAAATTTCTTGCACCATCATAAATAATGGTCAATGGCTTATCTGTAAATTCAATGAGTGCCCATGCTTGTTCCGGAATTTCTTTTACGTAAGTAGAAAGTCTGGATTCCATATCGACAAGCAAGATCATGCTTTTGGACTCAGCGCGTTTTTTTATTTCATAAACACGTTTAACTGCAGCTGCATTTGTAGCGTCGCAGCCTAGTCCCCAAATTGTATCGGTCGGATATAAGATCACGCCACCATTTTTCAATATGGCTAAAGATTTTTTTACTTCGGCTAATAGTTGCTCGTTCATTTTGCTGTGTAATAAATTTGATTGATATCAATTGAATGAGCACATTTAAAGTGTGACATTGGACATGATTTGTAACCATGTAATCCACATGGGCGACAAGAAAGGTTGAGCTCGGTTTCAGCAATTCGTGAAACATCTGACAGTGGACCAAAACCAAACCGTGGAACTGTTGAACAATATACTGCAGTTACCGGTGCATTGATCGCACTTGCCATGTGTAGTGGTGCAGAATCATTCACGTAATTCATTTCAGAAGTTTGCATAAGTGCAGTTGATTCTAAAAAAGACAAGGCACCGGCCAGATTAATTGTATTCAGATGAAAGCTTTTTGCAATTAATTCATCACCTAAAATTGATTCTGCTTTAGAGCCTAGAAGGTAGATAACTGTTTCCGGAGAATTTGTTTTATATTTTTCAATTAATTCGATCCACTTGTAAGCCGGAAAAGTTTTTGTGAACCAAATTGATCCGGGTGAAATTGTAATATATTTTTTACCTGTATATTCCGAAATACTTTTTTTGTCGGATTCAGAAGGGTAGAGGCGTGATTTGGAAATAGTTTTGTCGACTAAATGTTTGATCAATGTCTGATTACGTTCAATTTCATGAGTTCCATCACCAATTGTATGTGGTAATCTTTTTGTATAAAACAAACTCATTGGATTTTTTGCATACCCGAGTTTTTCTTTAGCACCTGAAAATACAGTAAGAATCCCACTACTTGCAAATCGCTGAAGGTTGATTGCATAATCGAAATTCTTTGCTCTTACAACAGTGATCAGTTTTCGTAAGTTGTTTAATTTATTTTCTTTCTTATTCCAAATCAATACTTCTTTCAGAAATGGATGATTACTTAGTAGAGTTTCATTTCCTTTTCTTACCAACATACTAATTTCAGCATCAGGAAATGATGTGTGAATTTTTTCTAACAATGCTGTAGCTAAAATTACATCACCGGTAAAAGCTGTTTGTATTACGAGGAATTTCATTTATAAATTATTTGAAATCACTATGCTGAAACACCATATTCTCTCAATGCTGAATTCAAAGATGTTTTTTTATCTGTGCTTTCTTTTCTTTTACCAATGATCAATGCGCAAGGAACTTGGTAATCGCCGGCAGGATATTTTTTAGTGTAAGATCCGGGAATTACTACTGACTTAGAAGGAACTTTTCCGATATATTCAATAGGAGATGGTCCGGTAACATCAATAATTTTCGTTGACATGGTAAGAACGACATTCGCGCCAAGAACGGCTTCCGATTCCACATGTACACCTTCAACGACTATACAACGAGAGCCAATGAAGCAATTGTCTTCAATGATCACAGGTGCTGCTTGAACAGGTTCTAGTACACCACCAATACCAACACCGCCACTTAAGTGTACATTCTTTCCAATCTGTGCACATGAGCCTACAGTTGCCCAAGTATCGACCATGGTTCCTTCGTCAACATATGCGCCGATATTCACATACGATGGCATCATGATCACTCCTTTAGCGAGATAACTTCCATAACGAGCAATTCCATGCGGTACTACACGTACGCCTTGTCCGGCATAGTCGCTTTTCAATTTCATCTTATCGTGAAATTCCATAGGTCCGGCATGAAATGTTTCCATTTTTTGGATTGGGAAATATAGGATGACTGCTTTTTTTATCCAATCGTTTACAATCCATCCTGAAGAAGATGGTTCTGCAACGCGCATTCTACCTTTATCAAGTTCTTCAATAATCTGACGAATGCAATCTTGTGTATTTTGATCTTTTAAAAGCTCTCGATTTTCCCAAGCTTTTTCTATAATATCTCTCATAAAAAAATTCTATTTTCTAGACAGCAAAGGAAAGTTTCCATATCCAAAGTAGCAATACTTTTCTTTTTACTTATCAATCAACTATTCAACATTTTTTGCCACGAATTCACGAATTAAGTATTTTTTTTATTCGTGAATTCGTGGCAAAAAAAGTTGAATTGTTGATGGAAGTGCCTCTAAAAAGTGATGCAAAATGATAATTTTCGGCTATATTTGCGCCATGGGAAGAATAATGGCAATTGACTACGGAACAAAGCGAGTTGGTATAGCTGTTACAGACCCAAACAAAATAATTGCAACTGCTTTAGATACCGTTCATTCGAAAGATATTATCGATTATTTGAAGGCGTATTTTGCTAATCAGGAAGTTGAGTGTGTAGTAGTTGGCGAGCCTCGTCAAATGGACAATACAGCGTCAGAAGTGACGCCACAAGTTGAGCAGTTTGTCAAGGCACTGAAGAAGGCATTTCCGGAAATGAAAGTTGCCCGATTTGATGAACGGTTTACCTCCAAGATGGCTCAGCAGGCAATACTGATGAGTGGAGTGAAAAAGATGGAACGCCGCAATAAAGCATTGATCGATCAGACTAGCGCTGTAATTATTTTGCAATCGTATATGAATGCAAATCAGATTTGAAAATTGAGTTATTATGATTTACCCAATTATCGCTTATGGAGATCCGGTGTTAAAAAAGAAAGCACTTGATATTGATAAGAAATATCCGAAATTAAAAGAGTTAATTGACGATATGTTCGAAACGATGTATGATAGCAGTGGAGTAGGTTTGGCTGCACCGCAGATTGGACTTTCTATTCGCCTATTTATAATTGATGGTTCTCCTTTTGAAGAAGACCCAGTGAAAGATTTCAAAGAAGTTTTTATCAATGCCGTGATCAAAGAAGAGACAGGAGTACTTTGGAAATTCAATGAAGGCTGTTTGTCAATTCCCGGAGTTCGTGAAGATGTTCAAAGAAAGAAAGAATTGCACATTGAATATTACGATGCAGATTGGAAGTTGCAAAAGAAAACGTTTGATGGAATGGCAGCACGAATCATTCAGCATGAATATGATCATACGGAAGGAATTCTCTTTACTGATAGGATTTCTCCACTAAGACAACGTCTGATTAAAAAGAAATTGAATAATATTTCCCATGGAATAGTTGATGTGGATTATAGGATGAAGTTTCCGATCAAAGCACGAGGCATGAAATAACTAATAACTAATAACTAAGAATTAATAATATGAGAATGAAAAGTGTACTACTTTTTTTTGCTTTTGTGTTGACAATGGCAAGTTGTACTTCTGAAAAACAAAAGCAGATCGAACTGATTGCGAAAGCGGAGTCGGAGTTAATGAATGATTCATCATTAATGGTAAATCCTGAGAAAGGGAAAGCCATGAAAGAAATGTATCTGAAATTTGCTGATAAATATGCAGATGATACTCTGTGTGCAAATTATCTCTTTAAAGCAGCCGATTTATCTAACGGTTTACACGATCCAAAATCGACTGTTGAAATTCTGGACCGCTTGCTTATAAAATATCCAACACATCCCAAATGTGCACCGGCGCTTTTCCTGCAAGCATTCGTCTATGACACAGAATTGAAGCTTGTCGATTCAGCGAAAGTGAAATATAGAGAATTCGTTCAACGATTCCCGAATGACCCGCTAGCACAATCCGCCGAAGTAACCTTGCAACAATTAGAGTCGGGGATCAGCGATGAAGAATTGGTACGACAATTTCAAATGAAGAATGATTCTTTGAATGCGGCGAAATAGTTTACTGCATGTAGGCGGAATTAAAAATTCCGCCTAGCGTGGATTTCATCGAGCATGCCCCTCGACGCTCGGCGGAATTTTTAATTCCGCCGACACATAGTTTAAGTTTGTGAATTGCAGAAGTGTTTGCTTACGAAAATTGAAAACGGTTGACAATTTATTTGCTATATACTGCATGTAGGCGGAATTGAAAATTCCGCCTAGCGTCTGGGGTGTCATTCAATGAACAATTAAATTCCGTGGTCTCCTCGTGAACTTGTGTTTTAATATCACTGCTCAAATTCCTCACGCAAATTCTTCTCCAATTCATCCAACGTAACATTCAATTGTATCTGACCTTCTTTAGCAATTGAAATATCGCCTGTCTCTTCAGAGACTGCAAGTGCAATTGCATCGCTCTGTTCGGTGACGCCAATTGCTGCTCTGTGTCGCATTCCTAAATGTGCCGGCAAGTCAACGTTTTCAGTAACCGGTAATACACAACGAGCAGCTTTGATCTTATTATTTACAATGATAATTGCCCCATCATGCATTGGGGAGTTTTTGAAAAAGATACTTTCTATAAGTCTCTGAGAAATACCGGCATCCATAATGTCGCCGGTATTGGCGAAGTATTTTAGCTGTGATGATTTGGCAAGTACAATGATGGCGCCTGTTCTGCTTTTCGACATTTGTCGACAAGCTTTTACGATGGCGGAAATTTCCAATGGCGGATTTTTCTCATTCTGCCAATTCCATGGTAAAAATTGTTTCGTGAAATTATTCTTCGATAAAATATTATTCGTTCCAAGTACAATTAAAAATCGACGAACCTCCTGTTGAAAGACAATGATGAGAGCAATAAATCCTAAACTGATAAATTGTCCAAGAATAGTCCCAAGCAATTCCATGTTCAAAATTTTCACGCAGATCCAATACAATGCATACACTGTAAGCAATCCGATAAAAATATTGATAGCAACCCCACCACGAAGTAAGTTGTACAATTTATACAGTAAAAAAGTCACAATAGCAATATCAATCAGGTCGATGAGTCTGATCGTTAAAAAGCCGATGTGGAATAGGTCCATATTGGTAAGTAGTTTCTTTTATTGGTAAGTAGTAAGTAGTAAGTAGTAAGTAGTAAGTAGCACCAGATACTTAATTGCAATTGCATTCATTTCACTTCACTTCACTTCACTTCATTTCATTTCACTTCACTTCACTTCACTTCATTTCACTTCACTTCACTTCACTTCATTTCATTTCACTTCACTTCACTTCACTTCATTTCACTTCATTTCACTTCATTTCATTCGGAAGCAAAATT
>JANOBV010000404.1:0-11308 GCA_031411835.1 Bacteroidota bacterium
TTACAATTTGAGCTTGAACAGAATTATTAGATGCTTGACAAAATAGTATGAGAAGCATCATACAAAATGCAGTCAGGTAATTTATTTTTATTAAAATGAATTTAGGGAGATTTTTTTTCATTCGCTAAAATTGTGATTGAAAGCGTTAAATTAATGACATTTAATCTTTAAATTTCTGTAAATTTACTTCAATAACCCTTCCCTAATTTCGAATGAAAAAAAATCTCCCTAAATTCATTTTAATAAAAATAAATTACCTGACTGCATTTTGTATGATGCTTCTCATACTATTTTGTCAAGCATCTAATAATTCTGTTCAAGCTCAAATTGTAATCAATGAATTATCTGCATCTAACACTTCAATCATTCAAAATGGTTTGGATAATTATGATGACTGGATTGAGATCTATAATTCCGGTGCAAGTGCTGTTAATCTTTCAAGTTATCATTTGTCGGATGTCAATACAGAATTGGACCTCTTTACATTTCCGTCTTATGTATTACAACCGGATTCACATCTTTTAGTGTTTGCATCAGGCCAAAATAAAACAAATGTCTCAGATCATTGGGAAACGGCTATCAATGCAAATAACACATGGAAATATTATTCAGCAGTAGCGACTCCTGATACAAATTGGAGAAATCGTTCATTCAATGATGGAGCTTGGTCATCCGGTGCAGGTGGAATTGGTTTTGGCGATGGTGACGATGCAACGACAGTTGCTCAATGTAGAACAGTGCTGTTACGAAAAACGTTTAATGTTGCTGATACTTCTCAATTAATAAATGCAATTCTCAATATTGATTATGATGATGGCTTTGTTGCATATTTAAATGGAGTAGAAATTGCCCGTGCAAATATTGGAACAACAGGAATTCGACCGGGCTATTCAGAGCTCGCAGTGCAAAGTCATGAAGCAAA
This sequence comes from Bacteroidota bacterium, assembly GCA_031411835.1. Taxonomy (GTDB): domain Bacteria; phylum Bacteroidota; class Bacteroidia; order AKYH767-A; family 2013-40CM-41-45; genus JADKIH01. Next base: position 923 of record JANOBV010000404.1, read on the forward strand.
AATGTATAGTGGCGGCGCTCCGGATTCTTTCTTTATTGATCACTCTAAATTCAAAAGTGCTTTGGTACAAGGAACAAATGTTTTGGCAGTTGAAGTTCACAATCAAACAAACTCCTCGAACGACCTTTCGTCTATCGTTTATTTTTCTCTCGGTATTCAAAATGCAGGAACTGTATATGGTCCGACTCCATCATTCTTTGTAAATCCACCTAAAGAATACTACAATGCAGATTTTAAATTAAGTCGAAGCGGAGAAACAGTTTACTTATCGAATGGAAGTTTAGCGATCGTCGATTCTAAGACTTTCGTTCCTATGCAGACCGATAATTCAACAGCTCGAATTCCCGATGGTTCTGCAAATTGGTGTTTTGTAAATACTCCCTCTCCCGGTACGACAAATGATTTTGCAGTGTGTTATACTTCATATGCACTTCCGCCTGTGTTTTCCTTAGCACCCGGATTTTATCCATCGTCTCGTTGGTTAACGTTATCTAATCCTCAAACCGGATTGGTACGTTATACATTGAATGGCGATGAACCCAAATCAAGTTCTACACCTTATTTATTTCCAATTCTAATTAATAGCACACAGGTCGTTCGTGCAAAAGTTTTTGCGAATGGAAAACTACCTTCTCCAACTGTTACGAATACTTATTTCATCGGGGAAGATATAACGCTGCCGGTATTTGCAATCAACACTGATTCATTAAATCTATGGGATGAGAATACGGGGATCTATGCTTTCGGCCCAAATGCTCAACCGAATTATCCATACTTCGGTGCAAATTTTTGGCAAGAATGGGAAAAGGTTGCTTCAATAGAATACTACGACAGAGACAAGAATAGAATTTTCAATTTCGATGCATCGATTTCCATTTATGGAAATTACTCTCGCGCACAACCGCAAAAAAGTTTTGAAATAAAATTGAGTGATCGTTTAGGACAAGGAGAAATCAACTACACTCTTTTGCCCAACAAACCGCAGATCGATAAAACCGATAATATCGTTCTTAGAAATTCCGGAACAGATTACAATATCGTTCACTTCCGTGACGCATTCATGGAACGCGTAATGAAGCAAACGAATACCGGATACATAGCAGCTGAACCGGCTGTGATGTTTTTGAATGGAAATTTCTGGGGCGTCTATACAATTCACGAAAATCATGATCATCATTGGGTAGAAAATAATTTCGGTTATAAAGAAGACGAGATCGATTATATAAAAGAATATGGAAGTACGCTTGAAGTAAAAAACGGAACAAATAATTTTTTCTGGAATACTTACAATTATGTCACAACTCAAGATTCATCTCAATCAGATTTTTATCAGTTCATGGATTCCACATGGGATCTTAAAAATGTGATTGATTATTTTTCTGCAGAAACATATTTGAATAATGGCGATTGGATTGGTGATTGGACAAATAACATCAAAATGTGGCGCCCGACAAAAAGCGGAGGGAAGTATCGTTATTTGATATATGATCTTGATTTTGGTTTAGGATATGATGCAAACTTTACTGAGAATCGTTTATCAAAAGCTCTTCATCCAACAGCTACTTGTTACTCGTCCAATTTATTCAATGGTTTTTTAAGAAATGCAAAATTCAGAACAGATTTTATTAATCGTTATGCTGATTTGATTAATACAACTTTTTTACCAAGTCAAATGTTTCCAATCATGCATCAGTTTCAAGATAGCATGGCTTACGATATGCCCGAGCATTTTGCAAAATGGGGAAGCAACATGGTGTCTTGGCAAAATAATATTAATGTAATGCGCAATTTCATTAACCTTCGCTCAGACACAGCAAGAAGTCAGATCAGAGATGAATTTGGTTTGCAAGGAAAAGTTTTGTTGACATTGGATGTTAATCCTTCGAATGCCGGACGAATTCAGATCTCTACTATTACTCCTGAAACATATCCGTGGTCAGGTGTTTACTTCAATGGTAATCCGGTTACGATTACTGCAATTCCAAATCCCGGATTTACATTCGATCATTGGAGCTCGCCAATTGTAATTGGAGGAAATGATCCTAATCAAGTTGCCACCTATAATTTTACAGATACAGATGCAGTCACAGCGCATTTTACCGGAAGTACAATTACACCTCAATTGACGATAAGTGAATTCAATTACAATTCTTCATCCGCATATCCAGCAGATGATTGGATCGAATTACATAACTATGGTACTTCTCCTTTAGATATTTCGGGATGGCAGTTGAAAGATGAAAACGATTATAATACATTCACGTTTCCCGTTTCAACTGTTATTCCTCCAAACGGATATTTAGTTGTTGCAGAAGAGCTCGCTCAATTCAAAATAGTATATCCGCTTGTTACAAATGTGATTGGTTCGCTTGGTTTTAATTTTAGCAATGCCGGCGAACAAATTCGACTTCTAAAAAATGATGGTGTTGTATTTAAGTCATTCAATTTTCAAGATGTATCTCCATGGCCAAGTGCACCCGATGGCCAAGGTTACACATGTGAGTTGAGTTCAAATACCGCTGACCTGAATGTTGGAGCAAGCTGGTTTGCCGGTTGTATAGGTGGCTCGCCGGGTGTTGCTTTTTCCGGAGCCCTTAATACTGGCACGTCTGTAAATGGAAGTACAACATTTTGTGTTGGTGGAAGCATTGCATTAGTTATACCTTATACTCCGGGATATACTTATCAATGGCAAAGAAACAACATTGATATTCCGGGTGCTACTGATACTCTCCTTACTTCAACAACTGCCGGAACATATAATGTCATTATCAATTTCGGTGGATGTACTACAACATCTCCACCAACAGTAGTTACCGTTGTAACGAAAGGTGCTGATCCGATTATTACTCCTGCAAATCGTTGCGGAGAAGGTGTTGTTCAGCTGAATGCATTTTCTCCTGATTCTATTTATTGGTTTGCATCCCCGGGAGGAAGCATCATAGGACAAGGACCAACATTTACAACTCCATATCTAACAACTTCAACAACTTTCTATGCACAAACAAGTTTAACTTGTCCGAGTGATCTTGTAGATATTACAGTTGATGTAAATGGTGTAACTTCAAATCCGGTTTGCCCTGATCAAAATCGTTGTGGTCCCGGTAATGTGATTTTAAATGCTTCAGATACTGCAGAAGTGAGATGGTACAATGCGCCAACCGGTGGAGCCTTAATTTTTACAGGTAATTTCTTTGTCACCGGATTCATTCCTCATGATACAATTTATTATATGGAAGCCGGTGTACTTTGTCCAAGTGAACGTTTACCTGTTGTAGTTACAATTACTTCTTCACCTGCACCAACTGTTTCTGATAATTCAAGATGCGGACCGGGTACTATGGTGTTGACTGCAAATGCAGTTGATCCGATCTTCTGGTATGATGCATTTTTTGGTGGAACACAAGTTGGCAGCGGATTTAATTTCCTTACACCTTCGTTAAGTACGACAACGACATATTATGCAGAAGCAATCGGCACTTGTGCAAGCGAACGTATACCTGTCATTGCAACGATCCATGATATTCCATTACCCCCACTTACAACCGATTCGACAAGTTGTGGACCGGGTGTAGCATATTTGAATGCGGTATCAGTTGCTCAAGTTTATTGGTATGATGCACCGGTTGGTGGAACATTACTTTCAACAGGGTCATTGTTGGCTACTCCTTACTTAAATGCTGATGCAACATTTTATGCTGCATCATTTAATATCTGCGAAAGTTCACGTATACCTGCTACCGTAACATTACTTCCATTGCCAATTGTAGAATTGGGAAATGATACAGCAATTGAAACAGGAACAACATTGACTTTGGATGCCGGTTCATTCACTAGTTATTATTGGTCGACAGGTGAGACAACACAAACAATTGTAGTTGATAGCGCTGCAACTTATTTAGTTGAAGTTACTAGTGCAAATGGATGTACAAATACAGACTCAATTGCCGTTACACTATTCATAAATGTTGACGAACATTCAAATGGAACAATTCCTGTGTATGCATTTCCAAATCCGGCTACAGAAGAAATTAATCTAAACATTCTTTCTTCATCGTCAGAAAATGCAATTATAAAGATGATCGATGCAACGGGAAAAGAAATTTTGAGAAACGACATCAAACTTGTGAATGGCATCAATCAATTCAATCTGCAGATCAGTTCTGTTGCCAGCGGATTTTATTATTTACAGGTTTTGACGAAGAATAATTCACGGGTGATGAAAATAGTCATCAATTAACGAATAGTGAATAACGAATAGTGAATAATGGACAACTACCAAGGGCAACAAAGTTCCTACGATAGCTGTCTGTTATTCACTATTCGTTATTCACTATTAGTTATTAGTTACTAATGGTTTACCAACTTTTAAGGTTTATCTGCCAAAATCCCATATCAATTTCCTCATTTTTGCTGCAAATTGCCATTAGGGTAAAAATCAAAAGCAATTTGGATATTACATGAAGTAATCAAACTTAACTCGTTGTTAATGATTTGATAGCGCGATATTTTTTTTAAATTGCGAGCGCGCGATTTCCCTAATTAAGTTAAATTAAATGAAGATAACATCTACTTTCAGATTTCTGGCGGTTATTATTGTTGTGGTTCTATGTTCTCTTTTGAATGTAGGTACTTCAAGTGCAGCATGTAATTTACCTACCGGTTTAAATAATACAACTATTGCGGTTAATAGTGCTAAATTTAGGTGGACATCAGTAGTTGCCGATAGCTTTTTAGTTCGTTACAATATTGCAGGTAGTACTGCTTATATTTATCAGTCTGTCCCGTCACCAACTGCAACATCTGTTACGATTACCGGACTTTATCCGGCAACAAATTATGAGTGGGTTGTTAGAACATATTGTACGGGAGGAACTGCAGGAGGATATCAAGCAGTGCCAGCGACTTTTACGACATTAACCGGTACCGTTTCATGTGTAATTCCAAATCAAACTGCAACAAATAATATTACTTCAAATAATGCTTTAATCTCATGGAATCCCTATGTGAATGCCGATACATTTATGATTCGTTACAGTTTAACAGGATCTACAAATTATACTTGGATCAAAGTTTTAGGGACATCACATTCATATAATTTTACAGGCCTTCTTCCTAATACATCATATACATGGATGGTACGTTGTGTCTGTGCATCAAACCCACTTTTACCTTATAGTGCAAGTAATACTTTCACAACTCTTTCATCTTCTTGTGGCGTTGCTGATCCATACTACTATTCAACAACTGCATTGACTTCCAACTCTGCAACAATAGGTTGGCGGGCACTTTCAGGAGCGGTAAGTTATAATGTTCGCTATGCTGTAAGATATTCTAACAATTGGGTAACAACAACGGCATCAACTGTCACAAAAACATTAACCAATCTTTCGGCTTCGACATGGTATGAATTTCAAATTCAAGTTGTGTGTACATCAGGTGCAGGCGCATGGAGTACAAGTGGAATTTTTCAAACTCCCGCTGGTGTGTTGACGCTTACAAGAGGACCTTACTTAAATCTTGCAACACAATCTAGTATTTTTATTCGATGGAGAACAAATACTGCAACTGATAGTAAAATTAAATACGGAACATCAGCAACAAACCTTTCACTTTCTAAGACTGATGTTTTAGTAACATCAGAACATGCTGTTCAATTAACGGGACTTGTTGCAAATACTAAATACTATTATTCTGTTGGTAGTTCAGCAACTACACTTCAAGGCGATACAGGTAATTATTTTATTACTCATCCTGTTGTTGGATCAACCGGCCCGGTTCGGATCTGGACAATTGGAGATTTTGGTGTGAATTCAAATGCGCAAAATCTTGTTAGAGATGCGTATAGAAATTATACAGGCACTACACCTACAAATGTTTGGCTTTGGGTTGGTGACAATGCATACTCAGATGGAACAGATGCAGAATACAGTACAAATGTATTTGCAAAATATCCGTACCAAATGAAAAACATGGTGATCTGGCCTGCAACAGGAAATCATGATCTACATACTTCGAATGCAGCTGCTCAATCTGGTCCTTACTTCGATAGTTTTACATTGCCTAAATCAGGTGAAGCCGGAGGTTTGGCAAGTGGAACAGAAGCATATTATTCTTTCAACTATGCTAACGTACATTTCATTTGTTTAGAATCAACGGATGCAACTTTCAGGACAACAGGTGGTAATATGGCAACTTGGTTAACGAATGACTTGAATGCAAATACTCAACGTTGGACTGTTGTTTATTTCCATCATCCTCCTTATTCTTTGGGCTCACACAATTCAGATACAGAAACTGAATTGATTCAGATGCGAACAAATATTGTCCCTATTCTCGAAAATAAAAAAGTAGATCTTGTTTTATCAGGACACAGTCATTCATACGAACGTTCAATGATGCTCAAAGGTCACTATGGTGTTGAATCGACATTCAACTCTGCAACAATGGCAGTCAATTCAGGTAGCGGTATTTATCCTGCATCATATACTAAATCATCGCCATCATTCAATGGAACTGTTTATGCAGTATGCGGAGTGTCCGGACAAATTGGTGGAACAAGTGTAGGTTGGCCTCATAATGCAATGTATTCGTCAACTGTTTCTGTTTACGGATCATTGGTTATTGACGTATTAGGTGATCGATTGGATTGTAAATTCTTAACGTATACGGGATCAATCTTTGATCAATTCACTATTCAAAAATCGGGAACACCGGTTGCGCCGAGATTATCGGATGATGTAGTTGTTCCTGCAGGAGATAAACTTTCAATCTTCCCGAATCCTATCACTGAAGAAATGAATGTTCGTTATTTTCTCGATGAAGAAAGCGATACAAGAGTAGAGATCACAGATGTTTCAGGTAGAATTGTGTACTCGCTTAATACTGGTCAACAAAGCCAAGGCGAACATGAAATTAAACTTACTCGATCAGAGGCGATGCTTCCCTCAGGGATTTATATTTTTAAATTGATCAGTAGTTCGAATACGCAGTCGCGGAAAATAATAATAGAAGACTAGTTTCTTAACACTTAGAACACAAGTTACACAAAAGGCCACGGAATTGAAGAGTTTCATTCCGTGGCCTTTTGTGTAACTTGTGTTCTTAGTGTTTTTAATTATAGCACTTTCGAAAAAACAATCTTCCCATCCTTAACCTGCAAATACTCTTTCACTACCTGCTCCGGTTCCTCATCAACCGTCCTTTTGTATTCCAGAAAAACCATATCATTCTCCTCGCGAATTTCAATTGGATGATATCGTAACGAAGGCATTTTATCAAACGCACCTTGCCACCAATCTCTCATCGCAGATTTCCCTTTGATCAAGCCTTTTGTCTCCGGATGATTTTTTAACAAGCGTGGACTAAAGTGTTCGGCGTTGTCGTCGTAAAGTGAAAGTAGATCATCAACGCTTTGTTTGTTGAAAGCAGCGAACCAGTTTGTAGCGATTTGTGTTGGGGACATTTTTTTGAAATGAGAATAGAAATTTGGAAGAGTTCAGTTTTTAAACACGAAGAACACAAGTTACACAAAAGTTCATGGAATTGAAGAGTCTCATTCCGTGAACTTTTGTGTAACTTGTGTTCTCAGTGTTTATTTTTACGCAAACCTCTTTACCCTTTATCGAATTTTGACTTAGAACTTAATACAAACATTCTTCTCCTCAGTAAAAAAGTTCAGCGCTTCAAATCCACCTTCACGACCGACGCCACTTCCTTTCATTCCTCCAAACGGAGTACGCAAATCGCGGAGGAGCCAGCAGTTGACCCAGATGATTCCGCTTTCAATTAGCGCTGACATTCTGTGTGCGCGCGATAAATTTGTTGTCCATAAAGTTGCTGCGAGTCCGTATGTCGTGCTGTTTGCATACATCAACACTTCTTCTTCTGTATCGAACGGTGTAAGCGTAACAACAGGTCCGAAAATTTCTTCCTGATTGGTTCTGCAATCGTATGATAATCCTTCTATGATAGTAGGTTCAATGAAATATCCGTTTGCATTTTTTCCGCCCGGATTAACACTCTTGCCGCCGAAAATAATTTTACCGCCTTCTTGTTTTGCAAGCTCAATGCAGCCTAATATTTTTTCGTAATGTGGCTTGGAAACGATAGCTCCCATTTTACTTTTCTCATCAAGTGGATCACCAACTTTTAATTTCTTGGCTTCGTCGATCAATGCCAATTTGAATTTTTCATACAAAGGTCTTTCGATAAAAATCCGTGATCCACATAAACAGATCTCACCTTGATTACTGAACGATGATTTGATAGTCGTCTTAACAGCATGTTCAAAATCACAATCAGCAAAAATGATGGCCGGATTTTTTCCACCCAATTCAAGCGACATCTTTTTAAACATCGGTGCAATTGTTCGTGCAATTGTTTCACCGGTCTTAGTTCCACCGGTAAAACTGATGACAGGAATTTTTGGATGAGATACAATTGCCATTCCTACTTTCGGACCAAGACCGTGGATGATATTCAAAACGCCTTTTGGCATTCCGGCTTCATTGCAAAGTTGAGCAAGTTTGTATGCCGTCATTGGTGTGACTTCCGAAGGTTTTGCTACCACACAATTTCCACTTGCCAATGCAGGCGCAATTTTCCAACTGAAAAGATAGAGTGGAAGGTTCCACGGCGAAATACAGCCCGCAACTCCAATCGGTGTACGCAATGTATAATTCAATGCCGTGTTTTCCATTGCATGTGTTTCTGTTGATACATGCAAAGCTCCTGTTGCATAAAAATGAAAATTGGAAACCGCTCGTGGAATATCAACTGTACGAGATAACCAAACCGGCTTGCCGTTGTCAATCGATTCTGCAATTGCAAACTCTTCAAGATTGGCTTCAATCAACTCAGATAATTTTATGAGAATAGCTGAACGTTTTTCTTTCGGCATCATCGACCAACTTGGAAAAGCGCCACGCGCTGCTGTCACTGCAAGTTCAACATCGCGTTCATCGGAGTCAGGAATGAAACTGTAAACTTCGCCTGTCGCCGGATTGATATTGTCTAAGTAGCTACCCGATATTGGCGCACTAAATTCGCCATTGATGAAATTCTGAATTCTGATCTTTTCCATTAATAAATTCTATTGATAAGTATAAACGCGCTATTGATTGTTTATTCTTTGTAATGATAATTATAAGTTGCCTGTTCGGCCACCGTCGACAGGCAAATTAATTCCTGTAATATATGATGCAGCCGGCGATGCAAGGAAAGCAACTGCACTGGCAATCTCTTCCGGTGCAGCAAAACGTTTCATCGGAATTTCTTCCATCATTTCTTTTTCTATTTCACTAATTGCAGTTCCGGTTTTCGCAGATTTATTTTCAATGATACTTTTCAATCGACCGGTACCTGTTGCTCCCGGCAAAACATTGTTCACCGTAATATTAAAAGCGCCAACTTCATTGGCCCACGTCTTTGCCCAATTTCCAACCGCTGCTCGAATTGTATTTGAAACTCCCAAACCTTTCAACGGAAGTTTCACCGATGTCGAAATGATATTAATGATGCGACCATAGCCGGCAGTTTTCATTCCCTCCAAAGTCGCTTGCGCCAAATGCTGATTGCATAACAAGTGATTTGTAAATGCACTCAGAAATTCTGCAGAAGTTGCATTGGTGATTGGTCCGCCGGGGGGCCCGCCGGTATTATTTATTAAAATGTGGATCGGCCCATTGCTCTTTATATATGTATCGACTTTTTGGCGGAGGACTTCAGGTAGACTGAAATCGGCTACGATGTAGTCGTGCTTTTGTCCTTTTGTCGGTAAATCGGCTAACGTTTTTCGGAGTTCATCCTCATTTCTGGCAATAAGAGTAATATTCGCTCCTAATTCAGCTAAAATCATCGCCGAAGCCCGACCTATACCTTGTGTGCTTCCGCAAACGATGGCTTTTTTTCCTGTTAAATCTATATTCATTCTAGTGTTGAATTGTCAAAAACCTTTGTCTATTTTTGAATAGGCAACAAAACTATTAATAATCTTTATAAAACAGACATGGAAGCTCTTATTCATAAGATCGTAGGCAGTACAGGTATTACCGGCGAACAGGCAAAAAAGGCAATTGAAGCAGTTAGTGAAGAATTGAAGACTAAATTTCCTACATTTCTACATAGCGAAATTGATAATGTACTCGATGGTGGAAAATTCGGAAACTCATACAGAGAAAAAGCAGATCAACTTCGCGACAAGATCGAAGTGGTTGCTAAAGAAGCGGGAAGTCGTGCCGAAAGTGTTTTCGGTGAAATCCGTGAAAAGCTAAACGAAATGTTTCATTCAAATAAAACTACCGGCAACGGAAAATAATCTATCATACTATGGCAGCGAAGTCTGGAATAAATTTTAAAAAATGGATAGACGAAAATCGTCATCTG
>JANOBV010000405.1:0-1887 GCA_031411835.1 Bacteroidota bacterium
GGAAAGTTCCACACGAGAAAGAATCGAAAGGCTCCAAAAAACAAAATGTTGAAGGAGTTGAAAAGGATAAATTATGATCTTAATTTAGGGAAAAACAAACACCCCTCTGTAATGGAGGGGTTTTTGTTTTTAGGTAGTATGATATTTTGTCTTTTGTCTTTAGTTTATCGTTTTTGACCTTTGACCTTTGATTTTTTAATTATTAAGCATCACAGGCATCACTAGCATTAAGATATCTTCTGCCTCATTTTCTGAATTTGCAGGAACAAGAATACCGGCACGATTTGGAGCAGACATTTCAATAGTCACATTTTCAAATTCTAAATTGCTTAACATATCAGCAAGGAAACGTGCATTGAAACCAATTTCCATGTCTTCTCCTTCATATTGACAAGACAATCTTTCATTTGCTTCATTCGCAAAGTCTAGATCTTCTGCACTGATGTGAAGTTCACTACCTGCAACTTTTAAACGTACCTGATGTGTTGTTTTATTCGAGAAGATAGAAACACGACGAACAGAACTTAACAAAGCAGAACGAGAGATCGTAAGTTTGTTAGGATTGTCGACCGGAATAACTGCTTCGTAATTTGGATAACGACCTTCAATCAATCGACAGATCAATGAGTGATTTGCAAATTGAAATAAAATATTATTTTCGTTGTAATTGATGTTTACAATTTCATCTGAATCACCAACGATATTTTTCAAAAGATTCAATGGTTTCTTTGGAACGATCAATGCACCTTCACCACTTGCTTTTGCATCGGTACGACGATATCTTACAAGCTTATGAGCATCCGTAGCAACGAATGTGATGTTGTCTTTACTCAATTGAAAAAACACGCCTGACATCACAGGACGAAGTTCATCGTTTCCTGTAGCAAATAATGTTTTGTTGATTGCATTTAACAAGATAGAAGAACCAAGCTTGAGTGTCTTTGAACCTTCCATAGCAGGAACTCTCGGAAATTCTTCAGCATCAAATCCTGTAAGTTTATATTTACCAAAATCAGATACGATCTCTATTCCTAAAGTTTTTTCGTCAACTAGAAATGTCAGTGGTTGCTCCGGGAAAGTTTTCAATGTATCCAAAAGGATCTTAGCAGGAACAGCAATTTTTCCGCCTTGTTTACCTTCTGTAAGCTGAATGCTAGTCGTCATTGTTGATTCCAGATCTGATGCAGAAACGGTAAGAGTTCCTTTATCTACCATGAACAAGAAATTGTTCAAAATAGGAAGTGGATTACTGGAATTCAAAACACCACTGATTTGCTGTAAGTGCTTCATCAATGTAGTACTAGAGACAATAAATTTCATTTTGTATATGTATTTGTTTATAAATCAGGCCATAACAGTTTATAGCAAAGGTGTACTGCTGAAATAACCTGAAACACAAACCTACATATTCGCCTTTAACTCCCAAAGAAAATAATCTTCCAAAATCAATTAAATATCAACATAAAAGGTGAAAATTTAACGCTTTCTCAGCAGCGGATTATTCGACTTATTCAAATCGAAATCCATTTTTCTTCTGAAAAGTTTATTAATGTTTTGTTGTTGAATTAAGACCACCAGATCATCAGGTTGTAAGTAACCATAGACTCTATCAAGATCGTACATCAATGGATTACCTAATGAATCACTTTGCGCCAATGATGTTTTTGAGAGCGGCATTGGATAAATGCTCAATCGTTTTGAACCACTATCGGCATCATTGATCGTTAGTAAAATTGCAGGGGGTAAAGAGCGCATTGAATCAACGGAATTTTTATTCATCGTTGTAACAATTGATTCAAAATAGATCGTTGAATATAAATTGAAATAATTGTCAACACCAATTGTGTCAGGAGCAGAAAGTGAATTTGATCCATCTGCCGATGAAAC
>JANOBV010000406.1:0-3275 GCA_031411835.1 Bacteroidota bacterium
GATAAAACTATCTGTTTGAATCTGCGTATAGATGGGACAAAAGTGTAATCTGACTATTTTAATAAACCTAATACCGGCCCTATGGGCTTCATTGAACGCATGGGATTGTTCGATTTTCTAACTCAAGAAATTGCTATTGACCTGGGAACGGCCAATACGCTGATTATTCATAACGATAAAGTTGTGGTCGATGAACCATCTATCGTGGCAATCGATCGTATGACCGGAAAAGTCATCGCTGTCGGTAAGCAAGCCATGATGATGCATGGAAAGACGCACGAAAATATTAAAACGGTTCGTCCATTGAAAGATGGAGTGATCGCCGATTTCGATGCAGCTGAACACATGATCAGAGGAATGATAAAAATGCTTAGCCCGAAAGGCAGCCTTTTTACTCCTTCTTTGAGAATGGTAATTTGTATCCCCTCGGGAATTACTGAAGTTGAAAAACGTGCTGTTCGTGATTCGGCTGAACATGCCGGTGCAAAAGAAGTGTATTTGATTCATGAACCAATGGCTGCTGCTATCGGTATCGGAATCGATGTTGAAGAACCAATGGGAAATATGATCATTGATATCGGTGGTGGTACTAGCGAAATCGCTGTCATCGCTCTTGGTGGTATCGTTTGTGATCAATCAATTCGTGTGGCAGGTGATGGTTTCACAAATGACATCTGGGATTACATGCGTCGTCAACATAATATCCTAATCGGTGAGCGTTCTGCTGAGCGTATCAAAATTGAAGTCGGATCTGCTTTACCTGAACTTGAAAATCCACCACCTGATTTCGCCGTTCACGGACGCGATCTTATGACCGGTATTCCAAAAGAAATTACCGTGAGCTATTCTGAAATTGCTCATGCACTTGATAAATCTATTTCGAAAGTTGAAGAAGCTATCCTAAAAGCTTTGGAAATGACACCACCTGAATTGTCTGCCGATATTTATCGTACAGGAATTTATCTTACCGGTGGAGGTGCACTTCTTCGCGGATTAGATCAGCGAATTGCTTTGAAAACTAAATTGCCTGTTCACGTTGCTGAAGATCCACTTCGTGCTGTTGTTCGTGGAACCGGTATTGCATTAAAGAATATCGGTCGTTTCAAATTCCTTATTCCTTAATCAGTCGAAATGATTTCTTTGGGAAAATCTATTTGATGAATGCGTAATCTGTTTCTCTTCCTCTGGAAGTATAACTTTTTTATTTCATTCCTGCTCTTGGAAGTGTTGTGCGGTTATCTAATCGTTCAAAACAATAATTTCCAACGTGCAAGTTTCATCAATTCTACTAATCAGGTTGCTGCCAAAGTAAATTCAGCTGTGAGCTCGGTTACAGAATATATCAATCTTGGAATTACTAACGATGCATTGTCCCGCGAAAATGCAGCTTTCAAATCGTTAATGCCTGAAGTGTTTTACATCGATAGCGCAATTCGCAGAGTTCAGTCAGATACAATCCTCAAACAACAATATACTTTCATGACTGCAAAGGTCGTGAACAATACAACGAATCGTCGAAGTAATTACTTAACGCTTAATCGCGGAAGTTTGCAAGGTGTGCAACCGGAAATGGGTGTAATTTGTCCCGATGGAATTGTTGGAATCGTAAAAGATGTTTCTGATCACTATTGTTCAGTGATTTCATTTTTACATAAAGACAGTCGTATAAGTGCACGATTGAAAAAAACAAATTTTATTGGTTCAATGGTGTGGGATGGCTTCGATGCTACTCACGGTCGATTGAATGACATTGAAAAACATGTAAAAGTCAATAAAGGCGATACGATCATTACTACTTCGTTTTCTTCCATCTTTCCTGAAGGTGTACTCATCGGTGTAGTCGATAAAGTGAATCCTAGTTCAAGTAGTACATTCCAAGATATTTCAATTCGACTCTCCACTCCATTTGGAAGTTTGTCATACGTTTATATAGTGAGCAATTTATTAAAAGGAGAACAACAGGCATTGGAGGAGCCACTAAAAAATGATCGTTAAAATTCTATCTCAAATTTGGCGTTTTATTTTCCTGGTAGGAATTCAAGTCATCCTTCTGAATCATATTCAGTGGAGTGGTTATGTTAATCCTTACGTCTATATTCTCTTCATACTAATGCTTCCTGTCGAAACTCCCAAATGGTTACTACTGGTTCTTGCACTCTGCACAGGATTAGTGATTGACATGTTCGGAACAAGCGGAGGAATACATGCAGCTTGTGCTGTCTTCATGGCATTTGCAAGACCAGGCGTGTTAAGATTAATAGCACCTCGCGATGGATACGATACCGATACTAAACTTACTCCGGGTGTTATGGGCTTCAATTGGTTCATAACCTATATAAGTATTATGGTATTACTTCATCATCTTGCTTATTTTTACATCGAAGTATTCCGGTTCAGTGAGTTTTTTATGACATTCTTTAAGGCAATTATTAATTCAATAATTACCATTGCACTCATTGTTGTCGGGCAGTATTTATTCGGAAGACAAGGCAAGAGAAATGAACGTATCATTGGGTAGAACCACAGTTATTTATTTTATTTTTATTGTTGTCGCAATTATTTACTTGTTGCGCTTGTTCTACATTCAGGTCATTGATAAAAGCTACGAACTTTCTGCAAACAATAATGTACTTCGTTTAGTTATTGACTATCCATCACGTGGATTGATCTATGACAGAAATGGAAAATTACTTGTGTTCAATGAACCGGTGTATGATCTCATGATCATTCCAAAACAAGCGAAAGATATCGATACACTCGAACTTTGTAATCTAATTGGAATTTCAAAAGAGGATTACATCGAGAAATTCAAAAAAGCAAAATCGTATTCGCCTGTAAAAGCTTCTATTTTTGAAAAGCAATTATCTGTAACTACATACGCTACGTTCCAAGAAAAACTTTACAAGTTTCCCGGCTTCTTCGTACAGCCTCGTACGTTGAGAAAATATCCTGATCCGATGGCTGCCCATTTATTCGGCTACATCGGTGAAGTTGATTCTGCCATCACACATAAAAATCCGTATTACAGGGATGGTGATTACATCGGTAAAAGCGGAATTGAACAATCATATGAGAAAGACCTGAGAGGGCAACGAGGTGTACGTCGTGTAATGGTAGACGTGTTCAATCGTGAAAAAGGAAGTTTCCAAGGCGGAAAATATGATACTGCTGCTGTTGCCGGAGAAAGTTTGATGATCACCATCGATGCAGAACTTCAACGCTATGCAGAAAAATTATTTCAGAATAAAGTCGGTGCTGTTGTAGCCATCGAACCT
>JANOBV010000407.1:0-43842 GCA_031411835.1 Bacteroidota bacterium
GCACCGCTAACCGAAAAAGAACCATGGGTTACACTTGATTATACAGGATGCTTCTCATTGTTACGTCAAACAAAAGCGATGTGTAATCGCTATGGTGCTAAATTTTATTTTTATACCGGCTGGATGGGAAAAAATTATTCCAACCCACAAGCAGCAGTCGATTCAATGGTTTACTATTGCGACGGAATATTTTTATCAAATTATGTAACGGTAACAGATTATTTATCTACAGCAGCCGGTTATGGCAAATGGGATAACAGAATAACGTATCGCTTAGATCAAGGCACAACTAAATACGGTGGAATAACTAAAGCAACAAAAAAATTCAACAAGCTCGATTTTCCGATTATTGAATTACAGTCTGTGGAGCCCACAATGTTATTAACACTATATTCCGTCACTGGCAATAACCGTTCTTTTTACGGAACCTTATATAACGATGCTAAGGCATTGTATAATGCATCAAATGCCGATGTGTTGAAATATACAGAGCTTAGAGGGAAGAGTTTGTTTTACTTGAAGTATATTCTTCAGGCGCAACCTTGATTAAATTTCAAGTATTAAATCAAAACAAAAAAGTCAGAAGTATTTGCTTCTGACTTTTTTTATGGCTGTCCACGCTAGGCGGAATTTTTAATTCCGCCTACACACAGATTTGGCAAAGTTTATTTTTAGGTATCATAATTTTCGAGAAGCAATTATTTCGTAGGAACTAGCGATTGATAAACTACGTGTCGGCGGAATTAAAAATTCCGCCGAGCTTGGATTCCGTCGAGCAGGAACTGTTATTACTCTATAATCACTGATTTCATCCACTCATCTAAAAGCCAAATTGTATTACTACCATTGCATACGCTAAAGCGAATACTAGACACTGCGAATTAGTATAAGTAAATTAGCTTTTTATTTAATCACGAGAAGGGGAAGTTCTCGGTCTTACAACAATCATTATAATTTGGGTTATCTAGTTGAGATGTTTTTACATCTCGAACATTAGATAATTGTATCCTAACTAAAACAAAAACCAAATGTTAAAAAAGCAATTCTATTCAGGATTTAATTTCGTTGCGTCATTAATCCTGGTAATTGTTACACTGTTTTTAAGTTCATGTTCAAAAGAAGAGTTCATTATTGAACCTGAAGTAACAACGGAAATTCCATCTTCAAGTTTACGGGTAAGTCAAGTGCTTCCTGAAGTATTCGGAATGTATACGACTCCGACTTACTTGACAATTGGAAGTGCTACGAGTGAAAATAGTGTACTTAATTATTTAAGAAGTAAAGGAGGTAACATGGTAAATTGTTATGCACGTAATTCGATGGCAACGTCAACAGAAAGAATTAAGTTCGCAGCATTTTGTCGTAAAGCAGTGAATTCATACGGCATCAAATTAATTACATGTGATATCCGAGAAACATCTGAAATTGCTAAATGGGATGCTTTTTATACTTCATATCCTGATTTACGTGAAGTCGTTTCGCCATTAACTGAAAAAGAACCATGGAATACACTTGATTATGCCGGATGCTTTACTTTGCTTCGATTAACAAAAGCGATGTGCAACCGCTACGGAGCGAAATTTTATTTTTACGAAGGTTGGATGGGAAGTAATTATTCCAATCCGCAACGCGCTGTAGATTCTATGGTATATTATTGCGACGGGATCTTTTTATCAAATTATGTAACAGTAACAGATTATGTATCGACAGCTGCCGGCTATGGCAAGTGGGATAATAGGATGAAGTACAGAGTAGATCAAGGCACATCTAACTTTGGAGGAATTACCATATCAGCAAAAAAATTCAACAAGCTCGATTATCCAATAATCGAAATACAATCTCTTGAACCAACCTTCTTATTAACTATGTATTCAGTCACCGCCTCCAACCGTTCCTTCTTCGGAACCTTGTACGGCGAAGCCAAGACGTTGTACAATAGATCATCTACTGATGTATTAAAATATACTGAGCTAAAAGGCAAAACAATATTTTATCAGAAGTATGCTCTGCAGGCGCAGCCGAGTTGATTTTTAGGAATTATGGTCATCAAAAAAGTCAGGAGTGTTTACTTCTGACTTTTTTGATGACCATGAACCTTAGCCATTGATTAATAATAAAACTGCTCGGATACAATCATTCCGTCCTTCACTCCAAAGACACAGATCTCATCCCATACAACTCTACCCATCCCTTTTAATTCTGCATCTAACTTACAGACAAAACTGAAATAATTTCCTGCAACGATTGGGTCTTCGAATGAGCCGCTGTATCTTTTTTCAATCATAGAAGCGAATTGCTTACCTTTTGCCAATACTGCCGCTCGACCAATAGCAGGCGGAGTCGGTGAGTGCGCAGGCTCGTGGCTGGTCACATTCTCAGCAAATAATTCTTCTTGTGCTTCTAATACTTGTCCTTTCCTGCAAAGCTCAATCAAGCGATTAGCAACTTCTTGTGTTGTCATGGTTTTAGTTGTCATTTTTTCTTAGTATTAAATTGTGAAATATTTCTACTCTAAGTTAATAACGATTGGAGTACATAGAACTGGACAAAGTTCGGTAAATTAATAAATTCTAGGTTGGAATTGAAATAAACTACTGTAAACTAGGTCATCTGAATAACTTTGTAATTCTTACCCTAAAAATTTCTGAAATTTGAATCGTTCCAATAGTTGAAATTCTATCTGAAAAATTCTCTTATCATTTAGTCCTCAACTTCTTCTTTGATGAAAGTGCCATTCGCATCGAATATCAAATCAATTAATTTTTTATCAAGAGTAATTTCAGCCTCGTATATAACAATATTAGTGTCGTTTACTATTTTCGATGCTTCTGTAATTTTATAAGAAGGATATTTTTCACTTATATACTCTTTTGCGTGTAAAGGGAGATTATTGATAGGGACTATTGATTCTGTTTCTTTTTTGTGAGCTGTTGCATCATAAACTATTGAAGTTTCAACATTTTTTAAGTTGAACTCAACCTCGTAGCTATTACCTTCTTTCTCCCATGTAAATTTTTTAATGTTTGGATATTCTTTTATAAATGCTGCTTTTACATTTGCAGGAACAATTGACGACTGATCTTTTTCTTTTTCATGCTCTTCTTTATCTGCCGATTGTGAGAAAGCGGTTGTGCAAAGTAGGCACAATAGCATTGTTGTGAAATTTAGCTTAGTTTTCATTTGATTTGTTTTAATTAGTTTATCTATTAGTTAATTATATATGTTTAATTTATCTTTATGTTTAGGTGAACAATTTAAAATCGAATTTGCATCTGAATGTATAAACGATCGTCGTGACCTCTTGGAATATCAGTTATTCCATTTCTGAGAACATAGTTCACTATTATGCGATATTTATCTTTGCGATTTCCATAGTATGCACCTAATGTTAATACTTTCCATTCATCTTCTTCTACATCATATCTTGCTAATGGTCCAACTTTCCATTTAGTTTTTAAAGCAATCAACATTTGATACCCATTTGGTTCTGCAAATAAAGTATCAGCTACATTTTCGGTTCCCATTGCATATTCAGATGCAAAGAAAATCATTTTGTTTTCAAATTCGACATCAACTCCCAGGCGATTAAACTTTGAATAAATATCATCAGATGGATCTATTAAGTCATCTCCTAGCCGCCTTAATTTACCTGTTCCAAAAGAAAACCCTGAATGGATGGTCACTTGTTTTTTCTTATACCTAATACCAAGTCTTCCCCATACTGCTTTTCCGCTATTGAAATCATATGGACCTGTGACATCCATTCGAGTTCCATTCGTAAAAGTTATTGCATCCTCAATTCTAAATGATTTTGAAATTGGTATATGGCCAATTAAACCAATACCATTGTCTCTAAGCGTTTCGCCTCGACTTACTGCATCAGACATTTCTGCATGGTTGATTGTGAAGGATTCGGTTGTGGACTGGCGATTCTCCCAGCCAAATTGAGTTTTTTGTCTACCTATTCTTATCTCTTGATTTTTGATATAATGTAAACCAATATAAGCATCTCTTAATAAACCACCTGGTTCTGGTGTTCGCAGATCTATCATAAGCAAATAGCTAATTTTTTGACTAATTTTACCTTTCGCTTCAAGCCGAGCTTTAAATAATCTGAACCCTGATGGATCTTTAATAGTGTCCCCGTTTGTATTAAATTCATTTAAATAATGCATGGCAATTACACCTGAAATTTTAGGTCGATGCATTTTATGATTAATCGTTGTTGTATCGATTATTTCTGCCGAACAATTATGGAAGACTGATACTAAGGTTGCAATGATTATAATTGTTTTCATATCATCTTTAATTTATTTCTGAAAGGCAATTTTTGTAAACAATTTGATTTGTCTGCAAGAATTATCTAGTATGATGGAGAAACAATTTGTCTATACTATTTTGTGTTTTCCATATTGTAAATTAAAACAATGATTCTATTTGAATTCTATTTTAAAGCCATAGACAATTAGTTTTATCCGGATTGTTTAGGCTTATTTATCAGATCAGAAATAAAATTTGTGTGAAAAATGTGATAATAAGGGAAATTAGGATTTGAAAAGCAAAGTAAAAACATGCTTATTGAACTCATATTTATAAATCAAGTCAAAATTGCTCACCTCTGCTATTTCTTTCGCAATGGCAAGCCCTAACCCAATTGAATCAGTGTCTGTAGAATTCTTATGAAATCTTTCAAATATACTAACAGTTTGTAATGAATTGACTTTTCCTGAATTTGAGAAAGTGAGTTCATGTTGATCTAAATAAATTTCAATTATTCCATTTTGAAAATTATGTTTTATTGCATTTTGAAGTAGATTGTTAATTAGTATTAGACATAAATCAGCATTCATAAAAGCTGTGGTTTCTGATTCTATTGTCTTTGATACTATTAGTTTCTTACTTTGAATTAATTCTGAGAATAATTGCAATGATTCGTCCAACACTTTATTTATTGAAATGTATTCTGCAATTTTAAATTGTTGGTTTTTGATTTTGGCCAAAAGCAGAAGACTTTTATTTATTCTTGTTAATTTTGAAGTTGCATCGCCAATTGCATTGATTAATTCCGAATCGGCCTGTGTCAAACCGCTTGATTGAATTAATAGATCAATTTTGCTTTTTATTACTGCTAAGGGTGTTTGTAATTCATGCGCTGCGTTTTCCGTGAATTGTTTTTGACTTTTAAAATCTGTTATCATTTTATCCATCATAGTGTAGACGGATACGTTTAGCTCATTAAATTCTTTGATGGAAGTTTTTTCAGGAGACGGATTATTCGACTCATTTGGGTGAAATGATTTCAATGACTTTAGCGTATGATAAAAAGGTTTCCAAAGGGTTTTAGACAAATACCAATTAATGATGAAAAAATATGCGAAGAAACAAAACAAGATAATTATTAAGGCCATCAAAAGACCTTCTAAAAATTCATCTTTTTCTAGTGTTTTTTTCCAGATTAGAAGAGAATAATCTCCATTATTTGTATGAACGTAAGAGGTTAGCAAATGGTTTAATTCAAATTCATCTTCTGCTGAATTGTAGATTAATGTATCACTAAATGTCGTTGTTCGCGTATTTAAATTTTCAATTTTATTGATTGCAGCTTCTTTGTTTTGAACTAAATAATTTACAAAGTTTGAGTCTCCAACTGTTAGGTATTTTTCGACTTGCCCTTTCAGAGTTTCCAGGTCTTCGAAATTCCTTTCTTTAACTTCTGTTGAAATCATCCAATAACACACCGAGCCGGCAATAATAAACGCAGGTAATCCTGCAAATAGATAATACAAACTTGTTTTTGCAAATAATTTCATACTTATATTTTAAAGTTATAACCTATTCCATAGATTGTTTGAAGATAATCTGTACAACCTTTTTCTAATAATTTTTTACGTAAATTTTTTATGTGATTATAAACGAAATCATAGTTGTCAAATCGATCAGCATCGTCGCCCCATAAATGTTCGACCACTGATCCTTTACTTACCACATGATTTTTATTGGAGATAAAGTATAAAAGCAATTCAAATTCTTTAGATGTTAAAAAAACCTCTTCTCGGTGAACTAAAACCCTTCTTTCATGTATAAATATGGTTATTTCATTTATTGCAATTTCAATTTGGCTTTCGAAATTCTTTCTTCTGAAAAGTGCTTTAATGCGTGCATTGAGTTCAAAAAGATGAAAGGGCTTCGGTAAGTAATCGTCGGCACCAATATCAAGTGCATGTACTTTGTCATCAAGTGAGTTTTTTGCAGAAATGATTATAATGCCGGCTTTTGACTTCTCTCTTTTAAGTTGTTTGATAATTTCAAGACCGCTTCCGTCAGGAAGTGTAATATCAACCAAAATGCAGTCATAGTCATATGAAGAAGATTTATCCGAGCCATTGTAAAAATCTTCGGCTACCTCTACAATATTCCCTTCCATCTCAAGAAATTGTCGGATACTTTTTTGCAATTCAAATTCATCTTCTATTAGGAGTATTTTCATCTTGTATTTTGCAAGGTGGCCAGCAATTCTATTTTAATCTTGTTTTTTTAGGCCTTTTACATTTAATAGTATTCATACTGGATAAATATATTTAAATAAGTTGACAATTAGTGTGAATTTAATTGATAGAGAACTCATCGTGCTAACTTGAAACTCGTAGCCGTTTCGGCTGATATTCATCCGTTGTATTTGTGAAGTGTGATTTTCATTCACAATTTAAAACTTATCGTGTGTCATTTTTTTATTTGTATTATTTTAAAAACAGATCTATGAATAAAAATTTAAGTTAGTTATCTATTTTGAAATTGGCTTTGACATCAAGCATTATACATGTTAGCAATTAGGGATTCTTCGTTTGACAATTGATTGTGCGGATCGAAAAATCCTTGATGTATTACTCAATTGAAATTATGCTGGTTTATCTCTTTTCATTCTAGAGTAACATTTGAAAAAATTCAACGATCTGTAATCGGCATTCAAACCAAAAACCGCCCCCAATACTGTCCCCCAAAAACACCAAAGCCTCGTAACATCATCTGTTACAAGGCTTTAATCTTTGTGTTGGCGGTCCGGACGGGACCGCATCAACCTGTTTTAACTTTACTAAAGTTATTCACAATTATACTGTATATCAGATAATTATGCATTTTTGTACGCAAGACAGATAAAGTTAAAACAAGCTGAAACAACCAAAAAGTGTCCCCCAGAGTGTCCCCCAGCTTTTCTCTCTTGATGACTAAAAAGCATGGCAAAAGTAAATTTCTATCTAAAAGATCCTGCGGCATCAGATGAAACATTGATCTATCTCTTCTTCGCCTTCGATGGTAGTAGACTTAAGTATTCGACAGGAGAAACGATCAAACCATCTCACTGGAATGCGAATACAATGCGGGTGAAAAAATCGGTGGGAGGAAGTACTGATATAAATGATTGGCTTGATAAAATTCAATCAAGTGTGAAAGAGATTTACCGTACTATGAATACTAACGGTGAATTAATCAGCACAACAATACTTCGCGATAAACTAGATTCGATAAGACATGGTAAAAAAGAAAGGTTGACACTCTATGCTTTTATCGAAAGCTATATTGATTCGGTAACGAGTTCTAAAAAAGCGTCGACTATTTCAGTTTACAGAACTACAGTAAAACATCTACATGCATTCGAAAAGCATTCAAGACAGAAACTTGATTTTGAATCTATGAATCTTGACTTCTATAATGATTTTTCAGATTATCTAATTCGTGAGAAGGGCTTCTCTACAAATAGTATTGGAAAATATATAAAAACGATTAAGGTTTTTTTGAATGAGGCTACTGATCGCGGAATAAATCAAAAACTCGATTTTAAAAGCAAACGTTTTAAAGTTACAACAGAAGATACTGAATCTATTTATTTGAATGAAGCCGAGATTCAGAAACTGAATGACCTTTCGTTAAAAGTCAAAATTAAATTAGAAAGAGTTCGAGACCTTTTTATTGTAGGATGCTATACAGGTCTTCGTTTTTCTGACTTTACTCAGATCAAAGCTGAAAATATTAAAGATGGTTATTTCAATATTAGAACTCAAAAGACAGATGAATTTGTTTCCATTCCTATTCATCCAATGGTAAAAGATATTATGAAGAAATATCAAAACGAATATATGAATTCATTGCCGCCTTCAATTTCCAATCAAAAGATGAATGAGTACTTAAAGAAAATAGGAGAGATGGCGGAAATAAGTGATGTAATAATTACTTCTCAAACTAAAGGAACGGTAAGAGTTGAAACGAAGTCGAAGAAATTTGAACTAATTACTACGCATACTGCAAGACGAAGTTTTGCGACTAATCTTTACTTGTCAGGATTTCCTGCTATTTCAATTATGAAAATTACCGGACATAAAACTGAAAAAGCTTTTCTAAGATATATTAAAATGAAGCCGCAGGAGAATGCAATGAAGTTGAAGAAATTTTGGAGCGAGAGTTTGCAAAGTTAAATTTTAATTCTTGTGTAGTTTAGCAATTGGATTTCGAGATTTTGTTTGTTAACATTGTATTAAATTAAATAGCTTAAGTTATTACTTTATTAACATTGACGACAAAAAGTGTATAACTATTTTCCAAAATATTTTGAAGTTTCAGTTTAACAAATATCTTTGTTTCAAGATTTTGCAATTACCCCACCAAGTTTTTCTTGAATTGCAATTTTTTGAATGCGATTACAGAGTAGCATTGCTAGTGAGTTGAGAGATTTTGGAATTTCAATTGTTGATTTATTTGTAGATGAAATTTCATTTTGGTTTAACTAAAATTTAGTCCATTAAATTATTCTTGTTGCCGGAGTATGAAAGCATTTTCTTCTCTGGGTTTCCAAGGTTTGTATTTTCGGAAATTCTTGTCGAAGATTATTGACTATGGAAGATAATATTTTATTCATTCTGTTTTGAAACCTCTAATAATTATTATATGAAATCAACTACATTTTTTTGGAGATTGTTTTTTGCGGTCTTCTTTATCAGTGTCCATGCATTAGGGCAAGGCACGAACCCAATTATGTCAATGGATGTGGTTGCGAACCCGATTCGCAATAATTTTTCACAAGATAGTTTGCCTCTGGTTACTGACTCAACGATCTATCAGGTTGGCATGAATTTGAGTCTTTATGATTCAACCGATATTCAGAGCATTGAAGTTAAAATTGGAAGCACCGATGGTGGAACTGAATTTATAAATCATGACTTTGTATTTGATGTTTCGGGTTCACTACCAGGAGGGATGTCATATTTTAGAAATGGATATTCTATTCAACTTGGTTTAGGAGAACTTGCTGGTATTTATTCATATTATGCCGAAGTTCGAATAAAACATTTGAATGGTTCTTATTCTCCATCTATTTCATTCAATCAATAATTTTCAAATTTTAAAAATCTCTCCCATGAAAACCAATAAAAAAAATTCGGCTGTACTACTATTGTGCATGATTTTATCCATTCTCAATTTCGAGAATTTGAAAGCTGGAAATTACACATGGAATGGTGCAACTTCAACAAGTTGGACAACTACAACAAATTGGACTCCAAATGGAACTCCCGGAACAAATGATACGATAACAATCGTCACAGGGTCAAACAATGTTTATTTAACTTCGAGTTTGACGGTGAAGCAAATTACTGTTACATCAGGAACACTAAATTTACAGTCATATAGTTTGACAGTTTCAGGAACCGGAAATTTTAATTCTGGAAATGTCAATAACGGAACGTTGATAGTTTATGGAACTTCAACGCAGACATTTAAAGGAACGCAATTTGGTGCAAAAGTAAAAGTTACAGGAAATTCCATTTTATTAAATGGTTCTACTTTCAACGATTCACTTTTTGTGGTGAAGAAAGGAACTTCAAATGATAATGGAAAAGGGAACAATACTTTTAATGGTTATGTATCAATAACTGATAGTGCAAGTGGAAATCTGGTATTGTCTGATTCTTTTCCTGATATTTTTAATTCATCTTTAGTGGTAAGTAGAAGAAGTACAGGTAATATTTATCTCGCTCATCGTGGAACCGGCAATCAATTTAATGGAAATGTAACATTCAACGGTAGTAATGGATATTCGAATTACTATGGAACGGCAACATATTCCGGAAATATCATACTTAATGGAAATGTTTATTTTGGATATGGAGGAGGAAGTTGTGTTCTTAGTACAGGAAAGAATCTTTCGATTGGTTCAAGTGGTATTTCTGCCGGTTGGTTGTATTTTAAAAATTTCGTTCAACAAGATTCAACAAGTAAAATTTCTTTGGCGCTTACAGGAACAAGTCAATTATTCTTTGAGACAGGTTCCACTTTCAATGATTCTATAACCGCATCAGCGCCCCTTTTATATTTGAATGGATCAAGATTCAATGGTGTTGCACATTTAACAAACAATGGAGGCACAAGTGTAACTTCAGCAGGTGGTTGTTACTTCAAGAAAAAAGCAAGTATTTTCAATTCATGTTCTACTTCAATTACTTATTCATTTTCAACTACGGCGATTGATACTTTTGCTACTGATGCATTAATTCAAAATAACATTGGAACTTTAGCATTTGCGAAAGCAGTTTTTCTAAGTTCGGTGACTTTGAAAAATACAAACACAACAACAGGAAGTGATCGATATTTTATTTCAAGTGGAGGGCAAACTATTTTTAAAGGTGCTGTAACAATTGATAACTCAACTTCAGGCATGGCCTTCGGAAATACTAGTGGAACCATCATTCTGGACAGTTCTGCTTCACTTTCTTTTACATCGGGATTTACGGGAAATATAACAATGAAAGGAATTACAAAATTAGGAAGTAGTTCTCAAAATTTTGTTTTTCCAAGTGCATCATCTAAACTAATTCTAGGCCCTGGAAATACTTTTAATGGACCGGTTTCTTATTACGGACATTATATTCAACTTAACGGGTCAACTTTCAATTCGACAGCGAACATTACTCGTTATGGAACAGGAAATGACATTTGTAATGGAGGAAATGTATTCAATGGAACAACAGTATTAAAAGATTCATCAGGGCATAGCAATAGTTTTGTTCTTGCGAATTCCAGTGAAGATGATTTTAATGGGGATGTAACATTTATACAAAAAGGAAGCGGAGTTTTGATCTATCCTGCATATGCAAAGAACACTACGTTCTCAAAGAATGTTACAGTCGATGCTACAAGTGCGGTTATGACATTTGGCGGTAATGGCGGCAATTCTATTTTCGATGGTGGTCAAAACCAAAGTTTTTCTAAATCAAGCACTAATTCTGGTGTATTTAAAAAATTGTCCATCAATAAAACAAAAAACAATTTGACATTGTATGCGCCAGTTACAATTACTGATTCGATGAAATTTATTAAAGGAATAATTCAATCAGACTCCACCAACATGGTTTTTTTTAATGACAATGCTGTTGTAAATGGTGCAAGTGATTCATCTTTTATTGAAGGGTTTATTAATAAAATTGGTAATGATGAATTTGTATTTCCGCTCGGCTCAAAAGTATTGTTGTCACCATACCATCCAATTTCGATTTCAGCACCATCGTCTGTTTCTGATGTTTTCAGGGCTAGTTATATTCCTTATGGCCACCCAAATTATATTTCAAATGATTCAATAAAAATGAGTTATTGTGAATATTGGACCATTAAACATTTAATTGGCAGTTCTGCTGTGCAAATTTCATTAGGTTGGAACCAGAATTGTCAAGTAGAGGATACTACAAATTCTTTTGTTTATTCTTTTAATGGATCATCATGGAGTTCATTAGGAAAAAATCATGTTTCTCTTAGTGGTTTTAATGGTTCATTATTTTCGAATAGTGCACTTTCATTGAGTTCTGGTAATACAGCTTCCTTATCAATTGCAAATTATCGAACAACTTTAAGTGCTGGCGGAGTTCAAGACGATGCTCCATATAGAGGGATTTATGTCAATCATTTTGTTCCTCGAACTTCAAGCTCATTATCGATCTTGGGGCATACAGGAAGGACAAGAGAATTGCTCGAGTACTGTAGAGAAAATAACATTCAACGACTTGATCTTTACAATTTGGAAAGAATTCACGATTGGTCAGACCTCAATCCTATATCTAATAACACTTGGTTGGTAGATTATTGTAATTTCGTTACGCTTGCAAAAACAACTTATTGTATCAAAGAGATTGGTGCAATTGGTGCTTCAGAAAGTTTTTTTGATGATATAAATGATTTTAATACTCTTCAAATAACACCTGCTTATCAATTATCAAGTTCATTAGTACCGAATTTGGACTCACTATTTCCTTTCCTAAGATTTGTTCAGAATAATTACACTGCAGATGATGGCATGATCGCTTTACAATCTGAGATGATTAAATTTTATTTGAGAATAAATGATTTCAACATAATTGCAAGAATGGGTGGAACAGGTTGCGAGTTCGACCATATGACTACTGAAATCGAATATTGGTGGAAGACATGGGAGTGGCCTTTATTCGTTAATGTCGTTAATTTTCTTGATAATCTTCAAGGTACTCCTGGGAATCCCCCTTTTAAAATTCATACTTATATTGGTTATATATATGATATCTATGAACGACAATTATGTTTAGGTGCAGCTTCTCAATTATTAGCAAGCGAATCTGTTGTAACAGATTTTGTAGATGACAAATCCGATAGAATTTATTTGGTGAATTATTCGCAGTTTGTAAATGCTCTTTGGTCTAATGGCTTAGGTTCGATCGTCGACAATTGTGGTACTCCTATTCTACCAAATCAGGTGCCGGTATCATTTTTTCATTCTGTATCTATGCTTGGTTCAAATCTGAAACAAAACACAATTATAAGTCCATTGCTTGGTTCTTTTACTGATGGATTTTCAGGTTCAGCCTGGTGGTTCGATACAACTAATTCTGAAACTCATACAATAGAACTTTATGAATACAATCTTTTATATAGAAAAAGAGATCCATTAGTATTTCCAAATCCTGATCCGAACAGTGCAACTAATTTGGCAGCAATTGGGAATTCTTTAATGGTGGATGGAGCTGCACAATGGTATGCATACACTTGGATGAAAAAAAACCCAGGTACATGGCAAATTCCAGATGGGCAAGGATATGATTTTTGTGTTAATAATGTTGCATTTAATGTTCGGGGATATGCAGAAGTTTGTGATGTCCCTACGAATTGGGTTGAAGCTTGTGCTGGCACTCAGTTGAATTTTGATTATTGCAGTGTTTATGAACCGGGCGTAAAATTGGATTGGAATTTTGGCGATGGTACCACAATGCCGAATCTTGATCCACTCTTAAGTGGTACTTATTTGACAATACCTCATACTTACATTTGTGCCGGGGTATATAGTGTTTCATGTAATATAAAATTTCCAAGCGGTTGCTCTTTTTTATATACAAGAGAAATCCACGTTACGGGTGTAAATATTCAAACTGTATCTAATTCAGTATGCAATGGAGCATATGCTACTCTTAATGCATGCGGTGGTGGATCTTATTTATGGACACCAGGTGGTCAGACTACTTCAAGTATTTCGGTTAATCCTACAACTACTACAACTTATACTTTAACGATATCACCTGCGCCGACAACTGGTTGTCCTGCATCAGTCACATCTGAAATCATCGTGAATCCACTTCCGACATTCACATATGCACAAACGAATGCAAATTGTGGTTCAGCGAATGGTTCCATTACTCTTACATCAGCTACTGCCGTAAGTTATAGCGATGGAGTCACCACAAACACAACAGGTATATTTACTGGGTTATCAAGTGGAACTACTTATCCATGCACTGTGATCGACGCGAATGGATGTATTTCAGCTATTCAGTCTGTATTTATAGGATCTTCCGGAACATTTACAGTTTTAGCGACGCATACGAATGTAACTTGTAATGGTGGATCAGATGGATCTGTAACAGCTACAATTACAGGAGGCGCATCACCATTCACTTATTCATGGTCTAACGGATCTTCAATTGTTGGTGTATTTGCAACCGTTAATGGATTGCCAATAGGAAGTTACACTTGTACTGTGACTGATGCAAATGGATGTGTCAATTCCGGTAGTACTACGATTACGTCTCCGACTGCACTTGTTGCAAGCGCAAGTAGTACTTCTATATTGTGTAATGGTGGATCATCAATAGTAACTGTAAGCGCAAGTGGAGGGATTTCGCCTTATTCCGGTACCGGTACATATACTGTTTCTGCAGGAACATATTATTACACTGTAACAGATGCTAACAGTTGTAGTGCATCAACTTCAATAACAGTTTCGCAACCTGCTATTCTTACATCAGTTGTTACTTGTACTAATTGCACAACAAGCGGATCGATGAATGTTTTCTCAAATGCTTCTGGTGGAACTTCTCCATATACATATAACTGGAATAATGGTGTAACTACAATCCAGAATCTGCAAAATGTTACATCGGGAAATTATGAAGTAATTGTGACAGATGCTAATGGTTGTACATCTTCTGGTTCTATCAGCCTGTCTGATCCAAGTTATTATTGTACACCTGCAATTCCTACTGGAAATATCATACATATCGGACCATATCAACCTGCTACTTATTTGTCTACAATTTATAATCAAAGTGATATTGTTGTAATACATTCCGATTGGATTGTAAATACTAATTTTACATTTGATAATTCCAAAGTAATCATTGATCCAGGATTTAAAATAACGGTCTTGCCAAACTGCACTCTAACTGTAACCAATTCTAGTGTCTTGAGATCTTGTTCAACGCCATGGCAAGGGATAGTTATTTACTCCTCATCTTCAAAATTAATAATTGACAAAGATTCTGAACTGCGTGATGCTATTGTCGGAGTCGATGCTACAAATAGTGCAGTTGTTGTAATAGATGACGCCTTATTTGATGAGAACGATGTCTGTATAAATTTAAAAAATTATGTTGTGAATGCAAATCAAATTACAGTCACAAGCACCAGATTTTTAAGAGGTTCAAACATTCATGGTTTCCCAAAAGTGCAAGGAATTGTCATTCAAAATACCACCGGGCCTGCAGTTATTGATGGTGGTAGCAATCGAAATTTATTCGATGGTTTGTATAATGGACTAGATATTGTTGGTAGTGATGTTACACTTCGAAATAATAGATTTACAAATATAGTATGTCCAACAAGTAATTGTTTGAATGGAACGAGAGCTTCAATACGCGCTTCATCTGGAACTATCCCTACTCATCTTATTGTTGGTGGCAGCACTGCTAATAGATGTATTTTTGAAAACTGTTATTCAGGGGTTGCAGCTTTCAACAATGTCGCAATGGATGTTCAGTATAATGTATTTGATAATTCTACCTATACGAACTATTCTCCTTCGGTTGGCGTAACAGGAGTAAGATCTACCGGCATGACACAAACAATTTTACACAATGATTTCAAGTATTTTTATTATGGAATCAACTTGTTTGATGCGAATGAAGAGATAGTTAATATCAAAGAAAATATTTTCAATAATTTCACAACAGTAATTACGAATCATAATTTAAGAGCGATCACAGTTGCTAGTACTTTATTGAATGATCGTGGAAGTGCCAATGTCACAATTGAAAGTAACTTGATAAAGCATCATCAGAGAGGTATTCAAATGGTTAACCAGCATAAGGCTAATATCATTTCAAATACGGTTTATTTGGATAATGTTTCGCCAAATGGTTTTTATGGAATACGTGTTCAGAATGGCGCAGCTAATTCAGCGAATATTATAATTAGTAACAACGTTACTCGCTTGGGTACTAGTGCCAGTTCAATGGAAACATCGGCGTTGGGAATTTCTGTAGAAACAGGAACAGGAAATGTTGTAAAGGAAAATACAGTTACCGGCTTTGGAACTGGGATTCGTTTCTACAATAACATGACCGACAATAGTGCGCTTTGTAATAGCCTCGTTGAGAACTATGAGGGCATTACAATGGAGGCAAGTAATATCGGAAATCAAGGGTCATCTGGTTCTGCATCGGATAATATCTGGACTAGAGGAACAAATACAGACGCGCATTTAAATGCAAAAGGAAACTCACTTTCAAGTATATGGTATGTACAAACAACTGGAAGTTATTATCCGAATGGCGCAAGTGATATTAGGCCATTAGGTTATTATGCTTTATTGCCTGGAACCGCATCATCTTGCGCTCCGCCATGTAGTAATCCAGCCTGTATCCAAGAGATCATTGCAAGAATTGTTAAAGAACAAGGGGAGTTTTATAATCTAAATATGGAGAAAAAATATTTTGCTAGTAAATATGCATTTGAAATGCTTGCGAAAGATTCATCCTTGATGTTTTTGAATTCAGCAAATGATTCTATCATTCGCATATTTTACGACGCATATAGAAACGGAAATATTGATCTGATGGCTAAAGTCAAAGATTACATCATAAAGAATGATTCCACCAACGCTGAGTATTTAAACAGCTCGATTACTCCTGAAAATTTATCTGAAGAAAATGAGAAATACTTTAATCAAATCTACTTGGAAACATGGGGAAAATATAATTTTGAACTTGATTCAATTCAAAATAACACACTAGAAGAGATAGCTTACCAAAATCCAATTTCTGGAGGTAGCGCTGTCTATGGTGCAAGAACAATTTTAAATCTCGATCTAAGTGATAATATTGGAGAAATTTCAGAGAGACGTAAAGAACAAGAACTTGTGACAAAGAGTGATTTAATTATGACTGGAAAGTTATTCCCCAATCCGACATCAGGGGAATTCACTTTAATACTTGCAAATTCGCCAGAATCGAAAGGTATTTTGGAAATTTACGATATAATTGGTAACTTGGTTCAATCTCAATTCTTCTATCCTAAAGAAAAAGAGGTGAAAATAAATCTGACTTCTAGGGTGGCAGGTTTATACACAATCAAGATAGTCATAGATGATTCAGTCCAAGGTTATGAGAAGATTGTTGTCCAAAAATAGTGTATTGCTAATTGCATTGATTCAGTTTGCAATTAGTAGTTTGGGTCAGAAACAAGATAGAGTGTGGCTATTCGCAGATAGTGCTGGAATTGACTTCAACGATCTTTCCAATCCTGTCGCCATCAGCTCTAACATATCAGACCCTTGTTTAACAAACTTTACTTCGATTGCAGATAATAATGGAGAGCTATTATTTTATTCGGCAGCTGTAGAATTATCATTATCAGCTGTTCGAGTTTTTGACAAGTATGGGAGTTTGATGGAAAATGGTGATAGCCTGCAAGGATATCCATGGGTGGGTCAAGGAAGTATGATATTGCCAATGCCTGGCGATAGTATGAAATACTATCTTCTCACAGGAAATAGAACGGGAAGCATGGGAAATAACATGTACTATAATATTATTGACATGAGTTACAATGGAGGTTTAGGAAAAGTAATTTCAAAAAACAATTTACTTTTAACTGATTATGTTAACGAGAAAATGAATGCAACGAAGCATGCAAATGGAAGGGATTGGTGGGTAGTTTTAATGTCAACAAATACCGATCAATTATTCCATAAATTTTTAATAACACCTGATACTATTATCGGACCCATAGATCAACTAATAGGATCGGCAGATAACAGAAACAAGGCTTTTGGGCAAATGATTTTCTCTAAGGATGGTAGTAAACTTGTTGCTGCATCTTCAAATTCAAGTATTGATGTTTTCGATTTTGATCGGTGTACAGGAGATTTGTTCAACTACAAAGTAGCCGGTGAAGCTATTTATACAAGACCAAATAGATATTTTGGATGCAGTATTTCTTCAATTGGAAATGTTCTCTATACTTCATCGGTAGAATATGAATTTAAAAACATATATCAATACGACCTGCTTGCTTCTAATATTTTAGCGTCAAAGCAAATGATCTATAATTACTTGGATACCGGTGTATATCAAGATCTTGAAATGGGACAGCACCTATTAGGGCCTGATGATAAAATATACATAAATAAGACTGCTGGTTTTTCAGGAAATAATTCAGATACATACGAGACTCATCATGTCGATGTTATTCTTTTCCCAGATATCCTAGGAACTGGCTGTTCTTACAGCTCATCATATTTTGATCTTGGAGCAGGAAGGATGATGCAAGGATTGCCAACTATGGTAAATTTTAATCTTGGTCCTATTTTAGGGAGTGTTTGTGACTCGCTTTCAAATGGAATTCAAGAGGGAGAGATTGGTGACAAATCAATTCAATTGTACCCGAATCCATTTAATAAGGAAGTGTCTATTCGTTCTTTATATTCATTTGGTTTTTTATTAAGGTTGTATAATGAATTGGGCGAATTAATGTATTCGGAAAAAGTAAATGGAAATGAAACGATTGATTTTAGTTTTCTTCCTTCCGGAAATTATTTTATCGAAGCGATTTTTGAAAAAAGTGTTCTTCGAAAAAAGTTGGTGAAGTTGGATAAATAAATCTTAGTTATAAGGTTGCAGGTATATATACAATCAAGAAAGTAATAGATGATTCAGTTCAAGGTTATGAGAAAGTTGTATTACAGAAGTAGTTTTTTGTTAATTTACTTGATTCAGATATCAATACTTAGCATAGGTCAGAAGCAAGATCGAATTTGGTTGTTTTCTGATAGTGCAGGAATAGATTTCAACGATCTGTCCAATCCAGTTGCCTTAAGATCGAATATTTCTAATCCTTGTTTAACAAATTTTACTTCAATATCAGACAATCAAGGTGCATTATTATTTTATTCTACTAGCGTAGAACTATCACTTACTTCTATTCGCGTTTTCGACAAGAATGGTGCTTTGTTGGAAAATGGTGATAGTTTGCAAGGATATCCATGGGTGGGCCAAGGTAGTATGATACTACCTTGGCCAGGTGATACAATGAAGTACTACCTTTTCACTGGCAACAGAGCTGGAAGCGTTGGTAATAATATGTACTATAGCATAATTGATATGAGTTATAATGGTGGACTGGGAAAAGTAATTTCAAAAAATAATTTGTTGTTGGCTGACTATGTGAATGAGAAAATGAATGCGACGAAACATGCAAACGGGAGAGACTGGTGGCTCGTTTTAATGTCAACGAATACAGATCAATTGTATCATAAGTTCTTACTAACACCTCAAGGAATTCAAGGGCCATTTGATCAATTGATTGGGTCAGGGGACAATATAAATAAAGCTTTTGGTCAAATGATTTTTTCAAGAGATGGGAGCAAACTAGTATCAGCATCATCTAATTCATCAATTGATGTATTTAACTTTGACAGGTGTTCAGGAGCTTTATATAATTATAAAGCAGCAGGCGAAGCAATTTACTCTCCACCAAATAGGTATTTTGGTTGTAGTATTTCTTCAAATGGAGATGTCCTATATACGTCATCTATTGAACCAGAATTTAAAAACATATATCAATTTGATTTGACTGCTTCAAATATTAATTCAACTAAGCAAACGATTTTTTCATATCCTGATACTGGCTCGATGTATATTATTTCAATGGGGCAACATCTTTTAGGCCCTGATGATAAACTTTATATAGTCAAGGGAACCAATTTCAATGGAACAAATTGGGATACTTATTATACACATCATTTGGACGTAGTTTTGAGTCCGAATATAATTGGTTCAGGATGTAATTACCAGTCGAATTATTTTGATCTTGGAATTGGAAAGACGACTATTGGACTTCCAACAATGGTTAATTACGATCTTGGATCAGTAGTGGGAAGTATCTGTGATTCGCTTTCAATTGGAATTCAAGAGCAAGAATTTGATGAAAAATCAATTCAGTTTTATCCGAATCCATTTACTAAGGAGATTTCAATTCGTTCTATTTATGCAATTGATGTTTTATTAAAGTTGTATAATGAGTTAGGGGAGTTGGTGTATTTAAAAAAAGTTAATGGAAATGAAACGATAGATTTTTCATCTCTTCCGTCAGGTAATTATTTTGTAGAAGCAATATCCGAGAGAAGTGTCGTCAGAAAACGGCTTGTGAAGATGGACTAAATGGTTTTGGAAATGAAAAAATTAATCTTTAGAAGTAAATTAATTATGATTTTGCTTTGTGCCTATACATTTGTAGAGGCACAAAAGCAAGATCCGATATGGGTATTTGCAGATAGTTCAGGAACGTATCAATTGCAATTGTTATCGGTGAAGAGTGTTGTGATGAAGAAGATCGTTAAAACTGAGTAATTTAATTTGTATTTTTCAGTCACTAAAAATGAAGTTACATGAATCTGCAAGATAATATTTCCGCGACAAATATTTTAAATAAAGAACCCGCAGCGTATTCCATAAGTGCTGAAATCCTTCTTACTGTCATGCAAAATAACATTAAGATGGGTTTTGAAAATTATGCAGAAATAATAAGTAAGCTTAAATTGATAAAAAATCATTCAGAGCGCAGTGCATATCTTGAAACAAAGTTATTTGAATTAAGAGAAATTATCACTAATCAAAAGCCTGTATTAAAATCATTTCTGATTGCATTCCCTTCCGATAGCGAAAAAATATATGATCTTATCATTTCGCCCCTGGCCAATTTAAGGGAATTTCTAGAAGAGAAAATTGCACTGATAGAAGAGTTTCATTCTGGTAAAGCGAAAAAAAATTCAGCAAAAGCGAAGCATTCGACCGAGTTGCCACTTCATAATTCAGCACTAGAGGAGCTTAAAGCATATATCGACCAGACAGTAGGAAGTGCCATCCAGAATACACCTGAGCCTCCGAAAGCCGATAATGAAGTTTTTTTAAGAAGATCTGATGTTGCTAAGCTCTTTTCAATTAGCATTGTCACCGTTTCAGAATGGTCAAAGTCCGGTCGACTCAAATCTTACCGCATTAATTCGAGAGTGTTTTTCAAAAAGGATGAGGTGTTGGCGGCGATGAAGGAGCGGGGGAAGAGAGGGTGATGTTCAGATTGTTTTTAATTAAAGGGGAAACATCGGACACAACTACATATAGTGAAGATTGCTTAGAAGTCTTTTGAGTGCTTAAAAATGCAACTCGATAGTAAAGTCTACAGTGCGACCTTCAAAAGAAAATTCGGGGTTTTTTGAAATAATCATTTCGCCACCCTTATTAATTTCTTGTGGTGTTCCTAGTTCACTTTGATTGATAGGATTGTTTTCATACCCAACGTTCGGAGCTCCTGACATTACATTAATAATTGGAACCAATACTTGCACTTCTTCTTTAAAAGGTGAATAGAGAATAAATTTTTTCGGTGTTTCACCATTCAACTGAATTGTTTCTTGTGTCTTACTGTCCGATAATTTAAAACTGTGTTTTTTCATTGTTAAGTTTCCTAAGGTTTAAATTGATATTTAAAGATAAGGGCAAAGTCATGTTTTGGTTCTCCAATTGGAGAATTTTGTCACAATAATTAAGAAGTAAGAATGGCTCCGTAAAATAAATAATAGCTAGTAGTTTAAAAGATTTTAATAAATGAACTATCAATAATCGAGATTTATTAACTAAAAGCGGAGATTTAACCAATAATATTGTGTTTAATTACAGTGTCATTAGCGGGTTTTTTGAGTTATTTTATCGTTTTTGTTTCTTTTATCCAATTTGTGAACTTTTTTAGAAAGATATTTGTGCTTGTAAGATTTTGAGCATTTTTGTTCGGTTAGAGCTTACATATGTAAGTATTTTTGAACAATTAAGAACATTTACTAAAAACTCGAATAAATAACTCAATAAATTATTTTAATGAAAAGAACAGTGACTAAGAAAGTCAACAATGTCGATTTAAGTGATGTTACCCGTCATCAATATTTTAAGCATCAAATGAAAATTGAGAACAAAGAAGCAGTAACAAGGCAAATAAGAGCTTATGCTTTTTTAATTATTTCCATTGCATTTACTTTATCAATATTAAGTAAACAATTAATAGCGTTTTTTAGTAGTTGAAAAATCATTCTTATCTTATAGTTTTTCTTTTTCGTATTTACTATATTTGACTAATAAAATTATGGAAATGAAAAATATTTTATCATTGGAAGCATTAAAGAGTGAATTTTTAGATACGATTCCACAAGGGATTAGAGATATATCTAAAAACGTATTGGATATTCATATACAACCAGCAAAAAATGTAACACCTTTCAAAGACACGCTTTCTATTCACAATAATTTATTAAAATTTATTCAATACTTGATAGAGCATACTGCAGTTTCAATAAGAAAAAGGGTCAAAGCGTCAGGCTATGTTTTAGGATATAATTGGCAATTTCAGGAACTAACAATTGATTTTGAAGTTATATTTAATGTTGATTATAAAGATGGAATTACAAGCGTAGTTTCATGGTCACACCATCTTTTCGTTGAAAAAAATAGGTGAAGTGAAAACGGTTAAAAAATTAGTATACTGCCAATATTTCAGAGTGGTCCAAGTCAAGATTACATATATCGTATTGCATCAACTCGAGATAATAGAGTGAAAAGATGATGAGTTTCGATTTTTTTTGAATTACCTCGGCCCCATAAACCTATCCCCATTGAAATGTATCATATGTTCCGGAGTATCCGCTAACCATACTTCTGTTTCCCACGCAATATTATTTGAGTGCTTTTTAAATTCTGCGAAATCAGGAAATGCTGTGACATAGATTTTCCCGGCTTTGCAATCCTTTAAGAACTCCTCAAGTTCAATGATTCTTTTTGGTGAAACAGGGCCATGAGAAGTTACCGCTTCAATTAGGAAGAGCCAATTTTTCGTATGGTCATAAATAATAACATCCGGTAATTTACTGTGTTGTGTTACGGGGATGTTTAGCTCTTTGAGTTTCGCTTCATCCAAATACAAATTCTTTTTTGCAGTATCGCCTAAGTATAACACAGCACCACCATTTGCAAATCGGGCAGCGAAGTTGTGAACGATTGCTGCTTGAACTTCATTGTGTTTTCCCGGCGACAATTTTATTACTTCCCCGTTGCTTAGTTTCACCGGAATTAAATTCTGCTTGCGTTCCTTTTTGTATTTCTTCGAAAGGTCGCCTTCTTCTGCAATGAATTTCGTAACTTCTTTTTTCCAGTCTTTTGTGCCATAGGTTTTAATTGCATTTAAAGCACCGTCTGTTAATGCATAATGTGCGTTGGGACTGTTGACTGCCAATTTAGGATTATCCGGATTATAATCTGAAACTCTTGCTTGAACAAATTGATGCAAAACTTGTCTGCGAAATGTTTCACGTGTGTTTGGCGCATAGTTTTTACCATAGAATTCATTTACAAAGGACATGATTCCTTTCGTAACCTTCAAACTATTTTTTGTCGCATTGCTCCATTTGATACGTGGCTTTACACCACACAAAGCTAGAAGTGTCAAAGCTGAAATTTCATTTTGTTGTGCTGTAGGTAGTCCTAGGTCTTTTAAGATCTTTTTGGCTTCGTCTATTTTACTCATAAAAACTTGCGGATAGTTCAAATTGTTCAACTACTTTTTTATTTACATTTTCTACTGAAAAATCATTTGATAAAATTATACGATCTCCAATTTCTTTGATCGTTTCAAGAGGTGGCAAAGGTATTTCTCTTAGTTCTGTTGCACTTACATTCACATTTCCATTGAAGATCCTAAAAAACGAATCGAAGAGTGTGCTGTTTAACAAAGAACACAAACCAATAATTTCATTTCTGTCCAAATGTCCTTTCGGGCGATAAATATAATTTAGTTTATTCTCAACACCAATATATTCTGAATCTATGAAATTACTGAAATAAGGTGCAGCAACTAAGCGGCTTTTATCATCTTTACTACTGAAGCGTCTAAGTAAAACATAATTCTTATTCAGAATTAAAATTGATTTCGATTCTTTTTCAATTTGCACATACTGACCTTTTCCGGGTTTTGGAAGTGGCCATTCTAAAATCATTTGCTTTACATTGTGTAACCAGAACAGTGGAGCAAGAAACACTGTCCCATTTTGAAATTCATCTTTTATAAACTCCAAACCTCTGAATGCAACAACAGGTCCAGTGGATATTTGGATTTGATATTTGTTCAAATTGCCGTTCCAGTTTTTGAAAATATCGATGATCGATTCCTCGTAATCATTTGTCGGTAAAAATAGAATCTTTTCATTCGAAGTTAAATCGATCAATACATTTTGTTTGAATGATTTAATTTCCGGTTTAAGAATATCTTTCAATCCATTAGAAGTAGATACAATAACATCATGATTCGGATTACTAATTACTTTTCGCTTTCCTTTTATGATAACTGTTTCCTGAAGTACTTTATCTTTATTGAACGTATCTTTTCGCGAAACAAATAAATGAACATTGTCCAATTCAATTAAGTTGAAGAAATAATCACGAAACAATTTGAAATAACTTCCCGAAGCATAACTTCGAGGAGTGATAAAAATTAGTTCGCCATTTTCTTTTAACAAAGCGGCTGAAATAGCCATGAAAATCGAATAGATATTTGGATGACCATTCAGAACTGCTTTAGCGGCCATTGAGCGTTTGTCGTTAATTGAAAGTTTGAAGTATGGAGGATTTGAAATTACTATATCAAACTTTTCTTTTTTTTCTGCGAATAGGTCTTCATTTTCTGTAAGACAATCTGCATTTTCTAAAACGAAATCATTTGTATTCAATTTAAATTTGAAATCTACTTTTTTCAAGTGAAGCCATTGTTTCAAATAGTTCAGAGATTCCTGCGAATACGCAATGATAGCCTGGTCTAATTCGTAAGCAACCAATTCAATTGATTTTACTTTTGAATAGGTGAGGAGGTGTTCAATTAAAGCGCACGTCAATATTGCAGTTCCGCAACCCGGATCAAGAATCCTAAGTGTAGTCTTTGTAGAAGTTGCATATGAACCCATCAACGAAGCAATCGGTCGGGGAGTGAAGAATTGACCATTCTCTTTCTTATGCACTTGATCAACAGTAGAGGCATAGTAAATACCTAACCTTTCTGCAAAAAGACTTGGTAATTCGTCAGCGATATGTTGTATGGATAATTTACTTTCCATTTTTGTTCTTGATAATGTAATTGATTTTTTTTTCAGCGACCTGCATTGCTTTCACTGCCATTTCTTCATTCAATAATTCATGCACCAATTTGTCGCTCAAATAAGCAACGAGCAATTCATTCTCGTCCGTCCCGAAAAATTGCGCAAACCGTTTCACCTGTTCCCTAGTTGGCATCCGTTCATTCCGTTCAATCTTGCTCAACAAAGCCTGATCGATCTCAATCTCAGCAGCAACCTGCCTCAAAAAAAGAGATTTCTCCTCCCTCAATTCCCGTATTATTTCCCCGATCCGTTTCAAATAGTATTTAATTGACTTGACAATTATTGTCTAAAGGTAATAATGGGAAATTGGGTTTGCAAGGATGAATTATTAACAATTTCAGCATGATTCTAACCTTTAATATCACCAATGCACGATTTAATAGATACCCGGTTCAAATTAACCACCTATTAAGTGCCAAATGAACAAAGTGAGTTCGATTTTTCCGTTTTCTATCTTTCACGAATAGAAAAATGCCGTTTAATCTCTGCATTTGTCTTTTACATGTTTTGAAGTGTCATTTTTTGCCTAAAAATGTCATTTACCTATTTAAAAATGTCTGCAGAATGTCTATTTCACCAAAAAAAGTGTCAAAAGGCGGAGGAATTTTGAAAATAATTCAATAAAACTTCCTTTTGAGCTCAAAAAACTTCAAAAATGTGTGGTTTTTTATGATTTTTGGTTAAAAAATCATAAAAATTGGTAGAAATAAATAAATTTTTTGTTAAATGTAAGTAAGGAGTGACAGATTTAAGTCACTCATTAGATTTTTTGTTCAATTAAGTATCAAAGACACTATTTATCGAATGGAACGTTGGTGGAGAGTTAATTAAGTTGTACGTATTTTAATTTTGTGTATCACTCTACCGGCAATTTTGTATCACTTCAAAAGTAAAGGATTCCGGTGAAGCTTTGTATAAACCGACAAAGGGTGGTCAATTTCATCGGTGCTTGCAATTAAGTTCATTCAAAATGTTCGTCAATGTTCTTGTTAATGGCAACGCGAAGACATGGAGGCATTTTGGAAATTCAACCATGTGGTTTATAAAATTACCTGGAAAGAAATTTATAGATCAGGTGGTAAAAGTGGTAATAAGTTTGGTGTTTGCAATACACCTATAGACTTGGAAAAATAACCTGAAACAGATTTCCGGAAAAGTCTCGATCCACAATTGACACTATTTGAATTTCGTTTAGGTCAGGACAGGCGAGTTCACGGTTTTCGTGAGGATGCAATTTTCTATATGTTCTAGCTTGATGGAAATCGCGATCTCTTAGGGAAATAATTATTTTTTCAAAAGGCCCTTGCAAAAGGGACTAAAAAAATTGGGATAAAGTTTTAATCTTGTTGTAGGATTATTAATTTGCAAGTGAAGAATGTAATGATTTAAATTACAACCCTTCTCTTGATAAACTATCAGGCCCCTCAAGCCTTTATGCCCACCAAAAAAAGATCACATGAATTCAATCCCCGAATATGCGAAAATTGTTGCGACACTTTTGGGTATAGCATATCCAATACTTTTTCAAGTTGTATCACGATTAGATGAGAAGTATTCATCAATATTAATTGTCGATTTTTTTAACAAAGAAAAAGAGAGAATGCTATACAAATATTTTCTTATAAGTTCTTTGATCTTCTTTGCTTTATGGACATTTGAGTTAAAGCCAATCAGTTGTGTTGAAAGGTTCAGTTATTTAATTGATAATTCGGCTGCTTTATTATTTATTACTAGTACAATTTGTTTAGTAATTTCATTCTTTATATTCGTAGACAAAATATTTGTCTATTATACCCCGGCACGTTTCATAAAGTATTTAATGAAGAAACATGACAGGAAAGATACATCCCTCAATCATTTTAAAGCTTTGTCGGAAGTTTTCATTGTTTCTATTAAACGGGAAAACCATGAGATAACAGCTACTTTAAAAAGATTTTTTTATGATGCATTTAGGCAAGAAAGAGATAGTTCTATTGGTAAGCCTGTTCAGTATCCTGAAGCGTATTACGCATTAGTGTATCGATCAATGGAAGAGATTGCACGACTAAAAAGCCCAATAAGTCATCCATTGTTACCATATACTGCGGGAGGAGTTTGGTTGTTAGGAGAACTAAAAGATTCAGAAATTTCAGAAACCACATACAGATATTTATGGATAAATATACTTCTAGCTGTTCGATATGAACGCGACGATTTTATTATTGCTCATTGGAAAAATGCTCATCAATTTTTCTCATTTCAACTTCAAAGAATAAATGCGGAATATGAGAATGGGGAAATAAAAAACAAAGAATCGATTGAAAAGCGTGACAGGGAAAAAAAAGAGTTTTTAGAATTTCATTATGCTTTAGGAGGTTTGCTACTTTATAAGAACAGGTATGCGTGCATATCAAGGTTGTTTCGTTATACTACAAGTGAGCCTCCATCGTTTTATTTGTTGCCAGAAAGAATGAATGAGATATTTCAAAAGTACAATGAGTTTCATGATAGGTATGAAATCAAATATGCTTGGATCTCAAGTAAATATGGTTTTCCAGATTTGGATGGTCTTCAGGCGGATGGCATAGTAAAAAAATGGATTTGCAATTATTTAGCCCTCCTCTTTTTAAGGCAATATACTATTTATCCTTATTTACTTACGATGGCCCCTCTAGATTTTCCAGTACTTCCTAAATTGCAAGGAGAGAAAAAACTGTGGATAGATAATTTAATTTATTTCAAAAAATTGATATCAGAAACTTTGTTAAACGTTGACCTATTGGAAAAGACACATTTGAATTTTCTAACTAAAGATTGGTGTGAAATGAATTCAAAAAAATACCCATTAGATTTCATTGATCAACTTAGAGAAAAATTACAAGTAGCATACAGTCAAGGAGCTACTGCAACAACGCTTTCGGAAGAGAAGCGTCAGGAATTTTTAATTAATACAAAAGAAATAATTGAAAGGGTTTTAGTTTCATTTGAAAAAATTAATAATAAAAATGTATTGCCCACTGATTCGAATAAAAGGTATAT
Organism: Bacteroidota bacterium; assembly: GCA_031411835.1. Taxonomy (GTDB): domain Bacteria; phylum Bacteroidota; class Bacteroidia; order AKYH767-A; family 2013-40CM-41-45; genus JADKIH01. The sequence goes on from JANOBV010000407.1 coordinate 28,043, forward strand.
AAGCGGCCAAAGATTGGTGCAAAGCAAGGATGCATTCTCCGAGACGCCAGAAAGTGATCACTTGAATTACTCTACTGTATTAGCTAGTTTTCTATCTGAGGTAATTAACGAAGCTATTTCTTCAAGTTTCCTGATTAATCGATCTAAGTTTTATTTGTTAAAACCCGAAGATGTTTTCAAAGCAATTGATCGGTTAAGCATTAATGATGATTATATTATTATTGCCTTGGGTTTTCCATTGGAATATTATATAAATATGTTGAAAATTGAAGGTTTGAATGAAGCTAGTTATAAAAATATAAAGATTGTAACTTTAAGGAGAGCTGGTATTACTAGGAGATCTCTTTTCATAGTTAAAAATTTAGATTTGCCCAAGATTCTAACTTTAGAAATCCCTCTTGATGTTAAGGAAAAATATTCTCTGGAAAAAATAAGCGATCAGTTTAATTTATTTGCCAACGTTCTAGATTTGAATTTAACTACGCAAGAAATCCGAAATGAAAATATTGAAAATACCACAGATGAAGAATTAAGGAAATCTGCTCTGCTGTCAATTAATCTTGACATTGAAATTTCATGGAAGAAAAATGTTCAACTAATTGAAATTGTTGAATACTCCGAATACAGGCAAAATGGATTGCCAAATACTTTAGACGATATAATAAGTATTTAATGAATTCATCCAATTGATGTCGTGGCTAAAACAGTTTTCAAATCGTATCTGTTAATTCTGAAATATCAAGAGGAACTGATGAAGTGATATTCTACTTCTTTACAGGAGATATGCTAACATCGTAGGTATTTCCTTTGTTCTTCACAAACATAGAAACATCTTGTTCCGTCGGCCATTTCCATTGAATGTTCGTACGATCTACTATTCCCATTTCACCATAAGACCATTTCATAGAATTTTTTTCTTCCGAACCTGGTTTAACTTTTATCAATTCTTTTACGAGTATTTCATAAACTACCTCTAAACTCATGTACTGATCTACGAAGTTTGGATGAATCGCATAATTGCAGCCAATGAATTGTGTTTTCCAACTTGGATACATTAACAGATCAATTCCGTTATGTTCATACATTAATGTATTTGCAATCCAAGATGAGAAGTGATAGGGATATTGTTCAAATCCGAATTGTTCTACTATTAACTCGTTGAGGTATTCTGTGTGCTCTTCCTTGCCTGCACAATTCTTTTTGTTCCATTCCTGAAATTCTGCGAAGTGTTTTTTTGCGAATTCGTAAATATGACTTTCTTGCGGAATAGATTTATGTGGGAGGAAAGCCCTCATAAGAACTGCTCTGTCAGTTTTAATTTTCCATCTTGAAACAAATAGTTTGTCACCAACTTTGGGTTCCATTTCTCTTATTGCAGTTTCCCAATTGTCAGCGCAATAAAAAACAGATGTGCCTTTTAAATTGGCCCTTCCATTCTTATCCATGAAACTCGGATCGGGATATGATAAAGATCTTACAAGTCTGTTATCGAAAAAATCTCCTTCCCGCACTCGACGTACTCGATAGACAGTTAGAGAACTCATCGTTGATGCTTCAACTTCTTTAAGAATGAAAGGCAATATGTCACCAGATGCTTCAAAATATTTGTTTACAACCTCTTCCATGTTCATGTCCTTCTTATCAAGGTGCATGAAATCATAGATTCTTTTTTGATAAGTTAATAGTTCAGGAAGTGCATCAATCTTTTCTCTGAATTCTTTCGGCATTTCTCCCATATTAATCCCAGACAGTTGGTAGTTTATCTTCTTTCATGTAAGCAGGTAGCAGATTATTTGGATCGTCACTTCTCTGTGGAGAAGTGAACTTGACTTCACCTCTAATCCAGTCCATGCGTTGGACATAACTATATCCATAGCTATCCGAGAACCACATGCAGGCTTCAACTTTTCCATGTTCGATGCCGGGAGATCCTTCCCAAACAAATCTGACCTTTCCATCTGTTGCAACTCTATTATGTTTCTCTGGAATCAAATCTCCATTACTGCCCGGATCATTTCTCATTCTTACATGAAAAGCTGTACTTAGACCAATGTTGCTTACTGTGATGATGATCTTATTGTTTTCAGTTCCAGAAAAATTATACTCATTATACTTAAACCACGGCATAGCATTAACCCGAGATGCTTCTTGAGAGCGGTGAGTTGATTGTGCAAGTTTTGCCATGCTTATAGCCACATTTCTTGTCTCTTTTGCTTGTTCAGCTAGACTTTTAATTTGTGCTTGAGTGTCTGCCTTTGATTTTATCAATTGAAAATAGCCAAGACCTGCAAAAACTGAGGCAATAATTCCGACAATAACAGCTGCCCATTCAGGCGTAAGACCGATGAAGGTCTGGGAATTTAAGAGCAATATCATTTTGTGGAAGTTGTGAATATTGGAGGGTAAATTGATGGGCCGTCTTTCTTATTCATATCATCCAAAAGATCGAGATGTTTCTTTGTAGACCCCCTGTTGGTCAAAGAAACTCCAATAACAGAATCCACAAAAAGAATCTTTGACTTCATTTTATATTCTTTATCATTTAGGGTGAGGTCAATAGTTTTTATTCCCACTGGAATTTCATAATCTACAAAATCGTAGTGGTCATCTGGGTTATTAATTTCTTCTTGAAATTTTGCATTCTCTTGAGCGGCGAAAGAATTGAGCAAATATTCAAGACCCTCAAATTCTTTTTTAATTACAAATTTGTCACCTTCTTTTTGGATGACCATAATACCGCCAGCAATTTCAGGATCATCAGGAACATCATGTTCTGCGCCTATCAAAATGCCGCCCGTTCTACCATCAACTACAATTCCATCTGCCAATAATTTCTTGACGAATTCAGAGGTAAGTACATCACCTACGAATGGTCGTTTTATCTTAAGCGGATTTGTCATCTTGTTTTCTGTGGCCTAGATATTTCATTTTGACTATCCAACATGTGAATCAGTTCCTGTGTAAATTTATTGCCCAGAGAATCGTGCGTAACAAACACCAGATGCCTGAGCATTTCACGAACTCTTCTATCAGTTTCCACTGTGAATTGAAGTATCTCTTTTTGGCCTTTTTCAATTTTAGAAAACCTATTGGGCACTATGCGAACGGCCGGATCTTGTGAAACAATTTGTACGTTCTCCGCTGTTCCGCCACGATTTTCGATAGTTATACCGCAGGCATGGTTTGGTAATCCATTGTGCGCAATATCATTCTTGATAACTAACCATGGTCGTCTATCAATCTCATCATATTTCAATTGCTTACTTTGTGCATCGGCCAAATCACTCAAGGCTAATATTGCCTTTCTATTATCATTGCCGTCACCTAGCAGTTTGATAAATGCTATAATTGCAATGATAGAAGCTGTGCTTGTTGCGATCACATTCCACCAGTCAGCACTAAGCCCTAAAAAAGTTTGTTCCATGGAACTAAAGTAAATAAAAAAAGGAACGTTTTCACGTTCCTTTACTCCACGCACACAGCCTGACCTTACTTCACTCTTAATCCGTGACTTTGCGTTGGCGGTTAATATGGAATCCGAAGATTGTACCTTTCTGAAATAATTTTGCTGATTTTTACTATGAAGGGTAAAATAAAAAAGAGGCATATTTATTTTTCAACACAAGTTTTCAGATTTTATTAATTGAATATCTTTAATTCTATGAAAGAAACAACCTTTAAATTCCCGCTTGACGAGTTTATGCAGGACACTTTAGTTTATGCAACTCGCTTATCTACTTCGTGTCAACATCTACATGTTGCAACTGAGCATATAGTTTATTATATATGCAATGATATAGAAAATGAATTGAGAGATGAGTTAGCCAATAGCGGATTTGAAATTATTCCTGTAAGTGTATCAGTCAAATCAAAATTGGAAAAACTACCTGAATTACTTTCGGGTAAAATTGAGAATCCGCCTTTGCATCCGTCTCTCATAAGAGTGTTCGAATTGGCTAATGAATATACCAAATCACAAAATCGGAAAGAAATTACTGCTATGGATTTTCTAATCGCTCAATGTAAGATTGAGGAAGAAGAAGGAGATGCATTAGTTTTATTGGGTGGGCTTAACCATAAAGAACTTGAAAATGTTTATTACAATATAGAATCTTATTAATCTTTTCCGCAATCACAATTTTCAATTAAGTCCGTCATGTAATAGTTGATGAAATCTCTAGTTGCATCCAATGTTTTATTGAACTCGAACTTCAACAGGTTTTCAATAAAGGTCCTGTTGGCAATCATAGTAAAATCATTGTCTATTTTGAAGTGCATAATACTGTTTCTCATTGCAAGCAGTTTGGTAATCTGAAAATACTTTTTCCCTTCAACTACGTGAAAGCATTTCGGATTGATATTAAGAAGGACTTTCTTTATTTTATCTTCAGGACTCCACCATAGTATTTTCTCCTTCGGTATAACTTCGCTCTTTATAATGAAATCTCCTTTATGCCCTTCAATTATGATGTTCAGTAGAGTTTCTATCGAAGTAAACATAAATACAATTGCTACCGATGCTGTGCTGACAAAACCCGATGTTCTTTTTAAATTCTCTCCACCATGCAAATTGAACATATCAGCATCTTTCAAAAGATCGTCTCTAAGTCTTATTGAAGACATTGTGAACTGATGTGCTGTTGCATAAAATGAAACTACAGGATTAGGTTCAATAAACATTTTTGTTTCTCCCTTATGAATATAAGGAAATCCAGTTGCTAGTGTTGTTTCATTCCATTTAGTTAGAGCAGTAAACCCACTTGCATCTTTCTTTACTTTCTGCAACACTTCAGTATTGTTAACATCAGGTGATGTTTGAGCCATTACACTATCGTATCCTGCTGAAGAGAATTGAAGTAATGGTTTTATTTTAATATGTGCCATGCCTAAATGTACAATTTTTTGGTTTTGATGATCCAAACTTGTTCAATTTCAACTGATTTTATTTATCAACAAATCTGAGTTTTTATACTCTAAATGGTCTATATTATAATCAATCGAATTAATTATAATACAAACTTATGTTTATGGAAAGGAAAATAGAATTATTGTTGGCGAACTGCTCAGATCACGGATTTAGGCGGAATGAATTCATTATTTATTGTGGTTCATCTTTCGGATTCCGAGTTACACATACTGCACTCGAGCAGAATTATCTTGTGATCAATACAGGTCTGATGTTAAGAGTCCACTACTCGAATAAGATAGACATGTATGGTGGCGATCCCAGCAATGATATATCTGTTTTCAGCCAATCATTCATTTATTGGTTGCAGACTATTTCAGTGATGAAACACGAAATCATCAAATGGAAACCGACATCTATACTCTGACGAAAGACCTGAGGGAAAATATCAGCAGTATGGGAATGATACCTCCAATAGACAGGAGATCCGGATAGACATAACATCCGATGAAGCAGTCACTGCATGTATCCGGGATTGAACTCTTCGTAATTGTAGCAAACCTCATCTTCCATCAGGTTTCCTTTTGTCAGGAGATCATTGAAGATGTGTTTCTGAACTTTCAGTTCAGCCTTTGATGATTTCGTTTATCCTTTCGGATAAAAATTGATCACTTTTTCGAATTGATAAGTGAGGTCACAAATGTCATTCATGTTTACTACAAAATTGCATAGGACTTTTGCAATCCAATAAATTTTAAATAAAAAAGTATGAGTGCAATAAAACCAATAGACCCACGGATTAAGTCTGAGTTTCAGGTCTACAGATCTTTAAGATTGAGAACCGAAGAAATTGATCCGGAATATTTCAATGACGGAAGAGGAAATCAAGTACCTATGCCAAGAAAAATACATGCAACATTTTGTTACTTAAGAAACATTTATCTCGGCTATGATTGGTTTCATGGCGATGCAATGGATGAACAGATCGAAGGAACATTACGAGGCTGTTTTTCTGAAGTTGCTGTAGGGTATCAACCGATTTTTATTAAGAGGACACAATTGGACACAGCAGTTTTTGCTACTACTCATGGTAACAGATTTGAAGTAGAGATGTATTTCTATGATGAGTATACTGATCTAACCACATACAATGATGAACCGCAGAGGCATTCTATCTACGCATTGCTGAATGAAGGAGATAAGAGAATTGAACAACTTCCAAGATATATCAACATTCTGCTCGATGCCAAGGTTAAAAACCCTCTTATTGAAACCATATCTCCTCTGACTGCACAAACAGTAACTGAAATAAGAGAGCGTAGACAATCTTCTCTATGATCTGAAAGGAGTGTCAAACCGACACTCCTTTTTCATTTCCTGCCCAATCATTATCTTCGTCTTAATCTCACAACCACAACCCGCAAAAAATCCGAGTTAGAAAAAATTAGTCTCCAAACTGACCACAAAGGAAATGATCGAATCTATTCGGAGATCTGGTTAAATGTTTGAAACAGAGATTGCACAGTTCTTGGAAATGGCGGGATATTTTGTCCGATCAAATACTGTGATAAAAGATACCTATACAGGTAAAGACAGGGAAATAGATATTCTTGCAGAGTATTATTCTGAATTTGATAGAGAAAGAGCAAAGGCGCAATCAAGGATGATCTACATGAACTCACGGTTGAAAAGACAAAACCGAAAATGAAAAAAGTTGACAGATCAATGTTGGTCTTTAATTATTATCAAGGTAATGAACCGACTTTTGCATTAGTATTTGTATTGACAAAGAAAGGTCTTCAAAATTTTGTGAAGGAAATGATAGCCCTTGAAAATGACATTGAAAACGATATGATTGAAGAAAGGATTGTCAAGTACGGCTATCCTAAACCTATTTGATTTCCAAAAGTCCCTGATGAAAGTCGATGTACATTACCTGTCCCGTACGTCAATCATCTTTCATTTTTAGCGAGACAGTCTTTCATTGAATTCAAAGCGTCCATCAAGTCAATTGTAGATTGCAAAGATGACAGTGGATTTTAAGCCGGTCAATAAAATGCAAAAAAGTAAATAATCAATAGAAGAAAAAAGAAAGATTTTCCAAAAAAACCGTCCCCCACACTGTCCCCCAAAAACACCAAAGCCTCGTAACATCATCTGTTACAAGGCTTTAATCTTTGTGTTGGCGGTCCGGACGGGACTCGAACCCGCGACCCCATGCGTGACAGGCATGTATTCTAACCAACTGAACTACCGAACCGTTTTGCCTTTGAAATTGAGGAAATGCAGATATTCTAATAAACCGAAGACCTAGCGTTTTCCTTCTTTATAAAGGACTGCAAAAATAGAGAAATCATTCAATTCCCAAAATTTTAAGTTCGGCTTTGGGGAAATATTTGTGGTTCATTGCTAGGGAATTACCTCTGGAATCGTGAATCGTGAATTGTGATTCGTGAATCGAATCGCGAATTCAATCCATTTTACAGTTCGCAAGCATTCAATTGCCTTAATTTCCGACCAGATTGTGTGTTGCGATTTTGACTCGAAAATGTGCAAGAAGTACAACACATTAAAAAATTTAAGCACATTAAACACATTAAACCTTCCAAGACTTGGCCTCCCAAAACTTTGTCCCAATGGGATGAACTTTGAACAAACTACCCCCGATCAAGGAACCCTTTCAAATGTGTCATATCACCAAACCGATGAAAATTAATTTCCGGATGTAATCTTCTAAATTGACCCTCATCAAAATTAAATAACCCGCCACTTCTTTGCAACCAGCAGAGCGCAGCAAACTCCGATCTGTAGCCTCCAATAATATCTTTATACAAATGATCACCCACCATACAACATTCATTCGCTTCTACATTCAACTTCGTACGAATTTTTAAGAAGCCTTGCGGATCGGGTTTTTCAAAACCACTTTCTTTTGTGAAATGTACGGCATCGAAAAATCCTTCTAGTCCGGTCGATTGTAATTTTTGTTTTTGCGATTGCGGTGGATTGTCGGTCAACAAACCAATTAAATATCCTTGCGATTTTAATTCTGTAAGCACCGGTTTTACATCAGGATATTCTTTTGTGTCCGGAATCAATGAACGATAACGTTGGATCATATCATAGGCCGGCAAATGACAGATCTCTGATAAACGATCAAGCAGATCGCTGCGATGTCCTTCTTCTAGCAAACGCAATCCTGTATCGACTAATTTTTCTTTTGTAACTTTTCCGATCTTTAAATCATCGTGTAACATGGCCAACTTCGCAAGGATCCATGGCTTTTGAGGAAAGATCGTTTCGTCAAGGTCAAAAATGATTGCTTTTAATCCGGGAACTCTCGTTGGTAGCGTACGCTCTTTCAAATAAGTAAATGAACGCGTCGGTCGTACTTGTTCGATCACTGTCTCTGCACTTTTGCCAAATAAAAGTTGTCGACAGAATTTATTTGCAATCACATTCGATGGACCTGTTGTCGCATTGATATGATTATGCACACTGTTGACTAAGAAGTCTTCTTTGAATTCTATCAAATGCACATGAAATATTCCACAAGCATTATTTGCTTTTAAAAGTTGTGCAAATGCACTAATTTTTTTATGCAACTTTTCATTCGATACAATTTCACTTACGGTAATAATTGATTCTTCAATTGTAATGATCCTTCTTAAACTTATTTCACTTTCATTCCCTTCAAAATCAATTGCGAATTCTGCCAGATAATGTTTCAAATCTGATAAACCGGAAGTGAAAATTTCATCCATCGTAGTCTGCGAATTTCTTGCGAAATTATTCTCCGACATGAAATGCTCAAACTGGTCGTGATAGATAAGTTTCTCAACCAGTATCAAATCAGAAATGGCGATCTTGAAATTCGCTGTGCTTTTTAATTCTGCAAGCGGAATAAAATCATCTTCCGCGGAAGGAATAATAACATCGATCTTATGTTTTTCACAAGCAGCCGTAAGCGAAGTTTTGTAATGATCTTCACGAGCACCCGGTAGCTTTATAAAAGAGTGGGAGAGAAACCTCGCAGTTGTCTGCGGATATTCATCAGAAACAAAAATGTGAACTCCATTGATCGTTTCCAATTCCCGTATCAATGCAATTGCATTGAAGTTATTTGCCGATGTGATTAATACATTCATCTTTTTTCTAATTAATAATTAATAATTAACAATAAGGAAATGAAGAATGAAAAATGAAGAATGCGCCTTGTTGAATCAAAGCCCTAATGTATTAAGCTAAGATGCGGCTATTTTTCATTTTTCATTCTTCATTTTTCATTATTTTACTTGTATTCTATATTTAGCATCCTTATAATATCATTCGAAGGTATACAAAACCCAATCCCTTCCACACCATTCGCTTTCACTTTGAGAGTCGACATTCCAATCACTTCGCCTTTTTCATTGATCAATGGACCACCGCTATTTCCTGAATTAATGCTAACATCGGTTTGTAACATTTTAATTCCTGAAAATTCTCGAGCACCACTAATGATTCCTTTTGTAAGTGTTGAGCTCAAGGTCAGATCGAGTGGAGTGCCAATTGCAACAACAGGATCGCCTGAGTCTACTGAGTCACTATCAGCCAACCAGAGTCCGGGGACGCTATCGTATTTTACTTTGAGTAATGCGAGATCATATTCGAAATTTGTTTTTACTACTTCAGCATCTAGTTTGTAATCTTTGCGGATCCGGACTTTTATTTTTTTCTCCTTCTCTACAACGTGATTATTAGTTACAAGATAGCCATTTCCTGAAATAAAGAAACCGCTGCCAAAACCTTTTTCTCCTTCTACTGTGATCACATTCGGACTAGCATATCTGTTGATCTCTTTTAAAGTTGAAAATGTTTTGTGTGGGGGAGGCTGCAAGATTACGGCTTCTCCCTTCGACATTCCTAAGATCTTCGCATCCTGTTTAGCCATGAAATCGTAAAGTGTGTCAATTGCAAGAAGTTGTTTCTCTGCATCATGTATCAAAGACGTGATGAATTTGTTGGTCTTGTTGGGAGCGCGATAAAGTGCAACATGAATAGGAATTATTGCAATTGGTTTTATAGAGTCATACTTGCTATAAATTTCCCATTCTGCATCAATAGAATTAAATCCTGAAACTCTATACTTATCGACTATGTCAAAATCGAAATATAGATTCTTGAATTTTGCTTTTATTCTGAAACGATTGTAGTTTTTATTTCCTTCATCAAAAGGTGTTGCTTGTATGTACGAATAGTAAAACCCGGTTGTAGCAGGGAATCTTGAAATATAATTAGGGTCCGCAAGCTCTTTTATTCTTTTGTCGCCCCATTTCTTTTTATTGCCTTCTAATTTGCCAACTGTTGTTGTATCACTAATTAGAAATTGAAATGAGTCTATAAATGCATTGAAGACTTTGAATTCTTCTGCATCTTGATCCAATCTTCTTTTTCGTAAGACTAAAATTCCGGATTGATCTTTTTTGTCCGGTGCAGTACTCATCTCCACGCGACAAGGTTCGCAGTAGCTAATCTTCTGGGGAAATTGTCTGTTATATGCATTTGCAGGAAATGCGATCCATGCAGTGTCATAATTTTCTTTTGCAATTGCAATGGTGTCACTCTTCTTCGGAAAGTTTTTTAGATCAAAAGGGGTTTGTCCAATGACTTCGCTTTTGTTGTTAAGTACGTCGGCACCCGTTGGTATTGATTCCAGTAAATAAGTTTTTGTTTGTGCTGAAGAATTTAAATTAAAAACAGAAAGGATTAGTAAAACTAGAATTCTAAATGGATACTTTCCTGACTTCATATATGTTTTTTATTAATGAATGAAGGTAAATATTTCTCTTTAAAACGCAAAGAATTAATAGTTAATAATTAATAATGAAAAATGAATCCCGATAGCTATCGGGATGAAAAATGAGGATGAGGGTCGACTTAATGTAACTGTTGCTACTCACCACTTACCACTTACCACTTACCACTTACCACTTACCACTTACCACTTACCATTTCCCTAATATATGATGTATTTTCAAATACGAATACTCTCTCCAACTATTTCATAGGTTTAAAGTGCGATATACATTTGTTGAAACAAAAAACTACTACTATGAAAAAATCGAATAGTCAATCAAAAGAAGAAATGAAAGTGGGAAATGAAATTCTTAAAATGCAATTGAATGCAGAGTTTGGAATGAACTTCCAAGACGATATATGTGATGAGTTGCCTCCTGAAATTGAAAGAATGTGGTTGCAGTCAATTCAGCGTTTTGAAAAAGCGTATGCGGAAAATAAAACGATTTTGTGTTATGACTTAATCGGAAAACCGGATTTTGCTTTTGCAGAAACACTCAGTGAGAAAGCGTTGATGACGGAATTGAAGCGTTTGCTAGATCTCTTGGAAGAACATCAGGTGGTTGTAGATTGCATTAGCGACATCTCCGATCTTGAAGTATACAAATTCATCACTGAAAAATTATTTCAAGAAGAGATTATGCACATTCCCGGAAGTAATATGATCTGTCATTTTACGTTCTCGGAATTTTATCCGGATGATGAGGAAGAGTAGAATGGAAAGTGTTTTTCGTTTATAGCCTTTCGTTTTTCGAAGGAACTTGCTTAAAAAGAAAAGGGCTGGAAGTAATTAACATTTTTTAATTTGTTAATTACTTCTAACCCCATCTTTTTCTTTTTTCTTTTTTCTTTAGTTTTTTTTCTTTCGTTTTTCGATTCGCAGTTTACTCAAAGCGAAGGACGAAAAACGAAAGATCCTTACTGATTCAACTTGATCTCAACCCTGCGATTCTCCGCTTTTCCTTTAGCAGTTTTGTTGTCTGAAATTGGTCTAGTATCACCATAACCCTCAGATGTTAAACGATCAGAACTGATTCCTTGATCCACGAAATATTTTTTAACCGAAGCTGCACGGTCTTTAGAAAGTTGAAGATTTTTAGCTGCGTTTCCTGTATTGTCAGTATGTCCTTGAATTGTCCAACTTGTTTCAGGATATTTTTTCATGATATTAACAACTGTGTCAAGTTTAGAATAAGATGATTTTTTGATCACATCTTTTCCTGATTCAAATTGAATAGCCTTTGCAGCGAAAGAAATTTTTGCAATTACTTCTACATCCACAGCCGGGCAACCTCCATTAGTTTTGATACCTTTTACATCCGGGCATTTGTCATCTTTATCGGCAACACCATCACCATCACGATCAGGGCAACCTGCCATAGCAGTTGAGCCTTTCGCATCCGGACATTGGTCATCTTTATCTGCGATACCATCGCCATCTTTATCAGGGCAGCCATTTAGAGTAGCAAGGCCTGTTACATCCGGACATTTATCATCTTTATCAGCTACACCGTCACCATCAGTATCAGGGCAACCATTAAGTTCTTTAGAACCTGCTGCCTCCGGACATCCGTCATCTTTATCTGCAATACCATCACCATCAGAATCCGGACAACCTTTGAGAGCTGCAAGTCCTTTGATTTCAGGACATGCATCATCAAGATCTGCAACACCGTCACCGTCTTTATCAGGGCAACCCATAAGTTTCTCTAAACCAAAAACTGTTGGACATTTATCTTCTTTATCAGCAACGCCATCTTCATCAGAATCTTTTCCATTTCCAAAACGGAGAACTAAACCTAGAGTGTGGTGGAAGTAACCTCCAACTTCATCAGTCGAAGAAGCATTGTACATTGTTTGAGCTCTGATTCCTACTCCTTCTGAGAGCCAGAAGTTGGAGCCAATTCCTGCATTCAAAGCAAACGCATTATAAGAGTCATATCTGCTGAAACCGGGTCCAACAGCAAGATAAGGATCGAACCAAGAATTTAATTTCAACATTTTGTCATTAGCAAATTGTAATTTAAGTAATAGGTCGACATCACCGAAAAATTCAGTGCCTTGAGTTCTGTCGCCCGATTTGTTGACCGTAGCAGCAGCTAAAGAAAGTTCGAGATTGAATGTGTTGGTCAAAGATCTTCCAATATCTATTTTGGAAATTCCCGGTACACTATTAAAATCGTTTGTGTCATATAATCCATCAAACATCGGATCAACGGATGTATAATCGACGAAGTGTATCCCAAAGCTTAATAGCCAAGGATGGTCTTCGTTTTGTGAATTTGCTTTTCCGGCAATAAGAACAAATGCCGAGCAAATAATTAATTGCAGTAGTTTTTTCATGTGATTTAGTTTTGGGGTAATTTCAAAAAGGCCCGTAGATTGATTTCTTCGGGCCTTTCTTTTTGAAATGATATTCTAAATTAATGTCCTGCTACTTGTTGGTCGTAATCGAATCCTTGCGACTTCAAAACGCTTTTTGTTCTAATCGCATGCCATACCATATACGCAAAGCACAAAAGTGGAACTATATAAGAAAAGTGAGTGTAGCTCATACCTGCAATTCCACCGGAAGATATTTTATCAAAGTCGCATATGACACCTTGTGTTGGCGGAATAATTGCGCCACCAAGAATCATCATAATTAAAAATGCTGAACCTTGACTTGTATATTTACCAAGTCCTGTCACCGCTAGAGCAAAAATACATGGCCACATAACGGAACATGCTAGTCCACCACTAATAAATGCAAACGTACTTAATTGTCCTGTTGTGAGTAAACCTATGATCATTGCTGCCAATCCAAAGAAAGCAACAGTAAATAACATTTTCGCCGGACGTTCATTTGCATAAAAGAATGCTCCAATTAAAATGAATATACTTATCACATAAACATACAGATTTTGAATTTCATTTCCGCGCATATGATTCACTAAAAGAATTAGTGCAAATGCCACAAGTGGGACAATGACCATGAGTAAATTCTTTGTCGATTTTTTCATATCAAATACGGCAAGGGCTCCTGTCCAACGACCGACCATTAAACTTCCCCAATAGAGAGAGATAAATTGCGAAATAAATTTTTCATTCAATCCTCCAAACTCCGGTTGACGAAGTAATGCTCCCATATTACTTTGGACTGTAACTTCCATTCCTACATATACAAATATTGCAATCATTCCCATTACTAATTGTGGGTATTGCATTGCTCCCCATCCGGTCTTGTTTTTTTGCGCTGCAAAAAGTGCATAGAATAATGAACCTAAGATGATCACTAACGAGCCAATGACAAGATAAACTTTTTCATTCTCACCAAACATGTTATTGAAAAACAATAGCACGATTGCAGGAATCGCAATTATGAATAAAAGTCGCATTGCTTTGCTACTATTTTCTACATGTTCCTCCATTTTAATCGTAGGGAGTTTTTTACTGAAGAAAAAGAAGAGTGCAACAAATAAAAATAATCCGGCAAGAATTAAATACAATGTTTGAATAGATTGAATTGTCGCAGTGCCTTCATTGTTTAGATCTCCGAAAAGAACAACACTCACAGCGATCGGTCCAAGTAGCGTTCCAAGCGAATTAACTCCGCCCGCAAAGTTGAGTCGATGTGCTCCTGTTGCAGGATTTCCTAAAGCAATTGCGAAAGGTTGCGCGGCTGTTTGTTGTAATGAGAACCCAAGTGCAATAATAAAAAAGCACGCTAGTACCATTCCAAACGTAGCTCCTGTGCCGGTTGCAACGAATGCGAGTGATACGGCACCGATTATTGACATACTTAATCCGAGAATAATTCCATTTTTAAATCCGATTCTGTTTAGGATGTCCACGCCGGAAACTGCTGACATGAGATAAAGGATCAATGATCCAAAAAAGTAAGCTCCATAAAATGAAGTGTCAATCAGTTGCGATTGAAACTGATCAAGGTTGAAATGCGTTTTGCAGAAAGGGATAAAAATTCCATTCGATGCTGCTACAAATCCCCAAAAGAAGAAGACCGTAACCAACGTAGGCAATGCACTTTTGCTGATAGCTTGTGTAGTTTTTTCCATGGTGAAAGGTATTTCTTCTGAACAAACTTCTGCATACTGTTGATTATTGATTTCAACAGTGCCTTTGTGGATTACTTTGATTGAAAAACGTTGTACTTAGTAATTGATTTTTAACAGACAGTACAATTGTTTTCCTAAGATCATTCCAATCTACCAGATCCAAAGGGGCGACCTGTTAATAGAAATCAGAATTCAAAGCGGGATCGAAGCCACTCCAGGCAATGTCGTTTAGTTTAGTCAAATGATGTATTCGTTGTCAATTTATCGAATTATTAGGCCCGTTAGGGCCAACCTCTTGGTAACCCCTGGACCATGCATGAGCGCCAAGCCCCTTTAGGGGCGCACTCTTTAAACACACAGCTTTTTTCACAATTGTACATGGGAATAATTCGAATGCAACCAATATATGCAGGAATTTTTATCCGGTTGAATTAAAGGTCACATGCGTTGTGATTAAAGAGTGCGCCCCTAAAGGGGCTTGACTTGCTCGTGTAGTCTAGTATTACCAAAAGTACGGCCCTAAAGGGCTTGTCATTTCTAAATGCATTTACTTATTGCGAATTCTTGTGATCAACTTAATGACATTGCTCTCTTGGGCTTTTTGTTTATGGTGCCGATATTCCTACAAAAAGATCGCCCCGCTGGGGCTAAAAACTTTTTGAATTAATATCAATTTTTATCTTGAATGATTGAATAACATTTCCATAATTCATCTGTTTCCCTCTTTTTGTTTTGAATTATTTTTATAGTTTTGTAATGAACTTAACCCTAGTAATTACAATTCATCATGAATAAAATTCTATTATCATTAGCTGTATTTTTTACTCTATCATTTACTGCCTCGGCGCAATACGATTTGTCAATTACCTATGATTCAAATTCAGGCGTTTCTACTCTTCAAGGAGCTACAAAAATATACATGCATTCAGGTGCAAATGATGTTGTAGGACCTATCGATACTACATGTTGGTTGTACACAGTAGGCAACTTTGGCGTTGATG
>JANOBV010000408.1:0-22780 GCA_031411835.1 Bacteroidota bacterium
TTTTCAAAATCAAACATTTTTTAATGCAAGATCGGGAGACTGATAAAATAATACAACCAATATAAGAGTGAAAATAGTAATATCAAAAGCCTTTCAACTCTAATTCCTTATTCCTCTGCAACCAATTATCCTTCGGATAAAACTTCCTCGGATCAACAGTATGTACAGAGTAAGCAGGACGTGATTTACCGCTTGTATTCGGCAAACTGTAGTGCGGTAAGTATCCATGAAGTACAATGCACGTTCCCTTTTTCACTTCGAGTGGAACCATTCCTTCTAAAGAAAATGGCGCTTCGTTCAAAATTTCCATTTCAGTTCCGCCGCCATCTTTTCGTTTGAAGCGCGAACGCAATTCAGTTTTATGTCCGCCTGGCTTTGCCCACAAACACCCATTTTCAATTGTCGCATCTTCAAGAGCAAACCAATATCCAATACATGAATCAGGTTCTGTATAAAGAAATGTAGAATCCTGATGCACGTCAACTACTCCGCCGATCTTTGCATGTTTGAATATGAACATCGATTGCATTAGCACATGATTCTCTGCACCTATTTGAATTGAAAGTCCTTTCAATTTTTTACTCCTTGAAAAACTATTGAATTCATCATCCAGATCATGCAATGCATGTCCAATTTTGTTGAATGATTTTTCAATCGGTTGATTTAATTTTCCATTTGCATCAAATGCATCCTTTTCAAAAAAGAATGAAATGTTATTTCCACTTTCTAGAAAATATTTATCAGTTGTCTTAGTCTGTTCATTGGTTTGAAAAACGGAGATCGCTCCGCTAAATTCATACTGCTTTGAAAGTTCATTCGCTCTTTGAATCAAACTATCGCATTGATCGTGACTATAGAAATCGTTCATTACCAAATAACCGTTGGTTTCGAATTGGGATTTGAGGCTGGACATTTTTTAATGAAAAATGAAGGATGAAAAATGAAGGAATGCAGATTTGTTGGGCTCTTGAACAATTATTCGAATTTATTGTTTAATCGATGCTTCGTTTACATGTTTCATTTCATATTCGCAACAAAACATGCAATTAAGTATGCAAAACTATAATAAAATTAATTGTGCAGTAGTTCTATAAACCATATAATTCAAATATTATTTAAGTAAATTTACACAATGGAATCTAGCACCATCATCAACATTTTTGCATTCATAGCCACTTATTTGGCAATGGAAGGGGTTGCCTGGTCAAATCACAAATATATCATGCATGGATTTTTATGGTTTCTGCATGAATCTCATCATAAACCGCATAAAGGCCGATTTGAACTGAACGACTTTTTCTTTGTTTTCTATGCTAGTTTGGCGATGATATTAATGTACTTTGGTTACGACCATTTCGACTATAGATTCTGGATGGGAATTGGCGTTACTGCTTATGGCTTTACTTACTTTCTTTTGCATGATGTATTTATCCATCGCAGAGGTAAATTTCTAGATAAAATCGACAACGCTTATTTTCAAGCGATGAGAAAAGCACATAAAGTTCATCATAAAAAAATGGGAAAAGATGACGGGGAAGAATTTGGATTGCTGCTCTTTAACAAAAAACATTTCAGAAAGCAGGCTGATTAAATTAAGCATACTTCCCTTACTAACTTTCACAATTAATTATCATTCTTAATATTGCATTTTCAAAACTTTTTATCAATTCATTTGTTTTCACTTCTTATAATTTCACTATGGGTAAAAAGGTATTGTTGATAGGTTCCGGTTTAGGCAGTCTTGCTACTGCGCTTCGTTTATCCTACCAAGGATACGAAATTGATATTGTAGAAAAATATCATCAAGCCGGAGGTCGATTGAATACGCTAGAGAAAGACGGATTTACTTTTGATATGGGGCCTTCATTTTTTAGCATGAGTTATGAATTCAAAGAGCTATTCGATTCAATTGGAATTCCAATGCCATTTGAGATCGAAGAATTGGATCCAATTTATTCAGTAAATTTTTCACATAGAGAAAAACCGTTCCTTATTTACAAGGACATTGAAAAATTAGCACGGGAATTCGAAGGACTAGAAACAGATTTTGAAAAGAAACTCAAAGGATATATTGGCTCTGCAAAAAAAATGTTTCATGATACTGAAAACATAGTTATCAGAAATAATTTCAAATCTAAATTAGATTACCTTTTAAAACTCACAAAAGTTCCATTAAAACACAGCCCGAAAATGTTTCGATCGATGTGGACAGAATTAGATCAAACGTTTACATCTCAAGAAGCGAAAGTAATTTTTTCATTGGTTGCATTTTTTCTAGGCGATACACCATTTAAAACTCCCGCTGTGTATAGTTTACTTAACTACACGGAACTTGAACATGATGGTTACTGGAATGTAAAAGGAGGAATGTATCAGATCACAGCTTCAATTGTAGAAATACTCAAGAAGAGGAATGTTCGATTTCATTATAACACGGAAATTATTTCTGCTGAATATTCAAACGATTCTATCAAACATTTTACAGACAATCACAACAAAAACTGGAGTGCAGATCTTTACATTTGCAACAGCGACGCCGCAGCATTTAGAGGCAATATATTAAAACGTGAAAAATTTACTGTTAAAAAACTAGATGATATGAAATGGACTTTAGCGCCATTCACAATTTATCTAGGTGTAAAAGGTAAAACAGAAAAACTTATTCATCACAATTATTTTCTCGGAAGTAACTTTAAAGATTATGCAGATAATATTTTCACTGCGTCAACTAGTCCGGAAAAACCATATTACTATGTCAATGTCAGTAGCAAAAGCAATCCTGCCTCTGCCCCTGAAAACTGCGAAAACTTATTCATCCTTTGCCCTGTTCCCGATCTACGATTCAAATCTGATTGGTCAGACAGCGAACAATTAGCAGATAATATCATAGACGATCTGTCTAAAAGGATTGGCGTCGACTTAAAGAAGAACACGCTTACTCGAACAATCCTAAATCCGATCGATTGGGAAGAAAAATTTAATCTGTATCGAGGAAGCGGACTTGGATTGGCGCATAATCTCTCACAAGTTGGCGGGTTCAGGCCTTCGAATAAAGATGAAATATTCAAAAATCTTTATTATGTTGGCGCCTCAACTACGCCTGGAACCGGACTACCAATGGTTGTAATTTCATCTAAACTTGTAACAGATCGCATCAAAGAAGAACATGGAACTATATGATCAAATAAGTTATGATTTCAGTAAAAGGCTAACGAGAAAATACAGCACCTCTTTTTCGCTTGGAATTCATATGCTCAATTCTGCATTTCACAATTCTATATATGCTATTTATGGATTTGTTCGAATTGCCGATGAGATCGTTGATACATTTCATGATCATGATAAAGAAAAATTATTTCTGCGTTTTCAAGAAGATACTTATTTAGCATTGGAAAATGGCATTAGTACAAATCCTATTCTCAATTCATTTCAAGACACAGTAAATAAATTTAACATAGATCGCAAACTCATCGATTCATTTTTGAAAAGCATGGAAATGGATCTTTCGTTTTCAAAATACGAAGAAAAAATGTATGCAGAATACATTTATGGCTCAGCAGAAGTTGTTGGGCTAATGTGCCTGAAAGTCTTTTGCCGCGGTGATAATGAAACTTATGAAAAACTTGTTGCCCCGGCAAGAAGTCTTGGATCGGCATTTCAAAAAATAAATTTCCTTCGTGATTTCAAAAGTGATTTTGCTGAAAGGGGTCGAGTTTATTTTCCGGGAATAAACTTTGATAATTTCACGAATGATCAGAAGAAGGAAATTGAAAAAGATATTGAAGGAGAATTCAACGAAGCTTGGAAAGGTATCGTTGAACTTCCGAATGGCAGCAAACTCGGAGTAATGGTTGCATACATTTACTATTTGACACTCTTTAAAAAAATTAGACTTATACCTGCCAACAGAATAAAAAGTGAAAGAATTCGTGTCAGTAACTTTAAAAAAATTACATTGCTTGTTCAAACCTGGTTCCGTTATAAATTCAAATTAATTTAGATGAGATTAATTTTGCTCGCCTTTTTTTTATTTACTCAGCCCATCTTATCCTTTGCACTTACAATCGAAAGAGTAGAAATGCGCAATACATTTCAGGCATGTACTACAAAAGAATTTACTGAAACATTTTACAATCGTCTCAACGATCAATCTGGCACTGATCCAATTTATTCAGGTTACAAAGGAGCGGTAATTGCGCTACGAGCCAAATACAATCCAAACCCAATTAAAAAATTCAATTTTTGCAAGGAAGGACTGAACTTGATTTCAATTGCCATTGGAGATTCCCCCTTTGATCTCGAATTGCGATATCTTCGCCTAATCATTGAATCAAACATTCCAACATTTCTAGGAATGAACAATAATGTGCAGGAAGATAAGAATGTAATCATGAAAAATTTAGGATCAGAAAGGGATTTGCATCTGAAAAAACTGGTTTCTCAATTCCTTTTAAAAAGCGATATTTGCAGCGACGGCGAGAAAAAACTACTTGCCGGAATTAAATAAATGAAACCATATACTTATTTACTGATCAATTTTTTCGCCTTCATTGTACCCTTTTTATTCTCATTTGAAAAGAGAATATTCTTTATCAAACGACTTTCTGCTTTAATTCCCGCAATTCTAATTACCGGGGTGTTTTTTATTATTTGGGACCACTTGATGACTGTCTGGAATGTTTGGGCTTTTAATCCCGATTACATCATTGGGTACTATTTATGGGATCTTCCAATTGAAGAATGGCTGTTTTTCTTTACAATTCCATATGCTTGCGTTTTTACCTATGAATCACTTAATTATTTGATAAAATCTGATTTTTTATCTAGTTTTTCTAAAAACATTTCTAGCACTCTAGGTGTTATTCTGACGATTGTTGTTCTTTTCAATACAGGAAAATTATATACTGCGATTAAGCTGACTTTAACTGTATTTATGCTTGCTTATGTACTCATTGAAAATTTTGCATTCATGGGTAAATTTTACAGAGCATACATTGTCTGCTTGATTCCATTTTTTGCAGTAAATGGATTACTCACTTGGATTCCCGTTGTCACATATAATGACGCGGAAAATCTAGGGGTTCGATTAGGAACTATTCCTATAGAAGATACCGTTTACATGTTACTCCTACTATTGATGAACATCTGTCTTTACGAATATTTCAAGCAGAGACTATCAAAGGATGTTAAACTTAAAAGTAAATATTGATGTTAATTCAGGATTTTGTTTCGGCGTTGTTTATGCAATACAACTCGCTGAAGAAATACTTGATGAAAAAGGAGTGCTTTACTGCTTAGGAGACATTGTTCATAATGACGAAGAAATTAACCGTCTTCGTAAAAAAGGATTGATCACAATTTCTCACGAACAACTTCAGGATGTAAAAAATGAAACTGTTCTTTTACGTGCGCATGGTGAACCGCCCTCAACTTATCAAATAGCTATTGAAAATAACTTGACGTTGATTGATGCAAGTTGCCCAGTTGTTTTAAAACTTCAGAATCGTGTTAAACTTTCTGCAGACGACGAAAGACAAATTTTTATCTATGGAAAAAGAGGCCACGCTGAAGTTGAAGGATTGATTGGACAGTCAACAAAGGATGTTGTCGTTTTTCAGGACTTAGCAGAACTTGACTTTTCAACAATGCCAAAGCAGATTTCACTTTACAGCCAGACTACAAAAAGTACAGAGAAATTTTACAAGATCTACAATGATATTCTCGATAAAGGGATTGAAATCGATTTGAATGATACTACATGCCGACAAGTTTCCAATCGCGATGTTCATATGAGAACATTTGCAACTTCCGCCGATGTAATTGTTTTTGTTTCAGGATTGAAATCTTCGAATGGAAAAGTATTGTTTGATGTCTGTAAAAAAAGTAATCCACGAACTTATTTTGTAAGCTCAGTTTCTGAAATAGATGCTTCTTGGTTCAATGTGAATGACACTGTTGGAATTTGTGGAGCGACTTCTACGCCGATGTGGTTGATGAAGGAAGCGGAAGAGAGGCTGCACTCCTTCTAATTTTCAATAGTAATAATTCCCGCAGATTACGCAGATGAAAGCGCAGAAAAATGCGCAGATTAAATCGCAGATATTTTCCACAACAAATCTTCTATTTCCTCTTTATGATTTAAATACATAGAAAATCTGCTGAACTATCTGACAAGACTCACGTGGCCAATAAACTCTTTCTTCTTTCCATTTTCTCCTGTTGCAATTGCCATGTACACGTAAGAGTCCATTTGACATTCTTTTCCGGTACTTGCAATAGTTCCATTCCAACCTTTTTCGAGATCGGATGTTGAGAAGATAACAATTCCCCAACGATCCAAGATCAGCATCTTAAATTCTTTGATCCCAACTGCAAGTGGTTTGAATTGTTCATTCACATTATCATCATTCGGAGTAAATGCATTAGGGAAATAAATTGAGAATTCGTCTTTGATGCGAATCGGTTTGTAAATCGTATCATAACACATCTTCGAATTATGAACGATCAATTGAACGATATAGGTTCCCGTATCACGATACATGTGATTAGGATTTTGATCCGGCGAATTTCCTCCGTCACCGAAATTCCAATTCCAGAATACAGGGTCGATACTTAAATCCGTGAACGAAACATTCGGATTTATCATTGTTGGATTTTCGGTTGACACATTGAAGTCTGCAATTGGTTCATTGAACACATTTACAGAAGCAGGAGCAATTTGAACTGCAGTACAACCCTGATCAGAAATCACTTCATGTGAAACAGAATATATTCCCGGAACAGAATAAATATGTATTTGAGATCCTAGTGTGCTTGATCCACCATCGCCAAAATTCCACGACTGCGATGCAATCGGTACAAATGCCGGTGGCAATGTAAAATTCACAGAAAGATCAGGACAACCTTCAACCGGGAATGGAGCAAATGCAGCATTCGGTTTTGGATTAACATAGATCATCAATTGATTATTAGTTGCAGGTGTTCCGCAATTATCTGTGACTTGTACAGAATATGTTTGTGTTGTTGAAGGAGAAGCATACAAGTAATTCTCAGTAGAGCCGGTATTCCAAGCATAAGTATATGGCCCGCCATTTCCTCCTGACGCATTAATAAATACAGAAGCGAATTCTCCAGCGCATATTGTATCAGATGGAACGGATGTAACCAATAATGGAGGATTCACAGGCACTTGAACTGTAATCGGAGCAGAAAGACAACCATTTGCATCAATTGCATAGACAGAATAATATGACGTTGATGTAGGTGTAAAACTCATTGTAGGACTACCGGCAGTTGAATTCCAAAAGTAATTGTAAGAAGGAGTTCCACCTGTTGCAGACGCTGTAACAGAAACTGTTTGTCCGATACAGATCAACGATGGCGTTGTTGTTGTTGCGACCAGTTGATCCGGTTGAACAATTTGCATTTGCTTTGTTTGTGAACATCCATTGGCATCAGTAATCTGAACAAAATAATTTCCCGCATTCAATGCACTAATTGAAGATGCAACAGAGCCATTTGACCACTGATAATTAATTGGACTTGTGCCGCCCGATACATTCACAGAAGCACTTCCACTTGCATCATTATAGCAATGCAAATTTTGTGTAGAAGTTTGTGTAATTATTTCCGACGGACTATCAATTGTGATTGACGAAGTTAGAGAACAGCCATTTCCATCTGTGATTGTAATTTCATAAATCCCTGCAGCAAGATTGGCAATTCCGGGAGAATTGATTGCAGCAGGATTCCAATTGAAAGAATAAGAACCCACTCCGCCATTTACTTCAAGATTAATTTGGCCATCATTGAAACCGAAACACGAAACATTTGTAATAGATGCAGCTGACTCTAAAATTCCCGGCTGGCTGATTTCATAGGATGTAGATTTCGTACAGCCATTTCCATCAGTGACCATTAATGAATAAGTGCCAGCGGCTAGTCCGCTTATTTGATCTGTGCTTTGTCCATCAGACCACAAATATGAATAAGGAGTCACTCCACCGGCTGCACTTACGAAAACAGAGCCATCTTCACCTGCATAACATTTCACATCAGTTGTAGATGCCATTGTTAAAATTGGCGAAGGTTGATTAATATTTACACTAGCCATTGAATTACATCCATGACTATCTGTTACTACAACAGAGAAATTTCCTGCAGGCAAATTATTTGCAGAAGCAGTAGTTTGACCATTTGACCATGCATAAATATAAGGAGAAACTCCGCCACTAGAAACTACAAGTGCAGAACCTGAAACTTCTCCAAAACAATTTGCATTTGTTGAGCTCGCAGATGATATCAAACGGGGTGGCTGATTAATTGCAAAAGGAATTGCAGTAAAACAATTATTCCCATCCGAAATGACAACTGTGTGAGAGCCCGCAGGAATGTTAGTGACTGTAGAAGCATTTGCTGTTGAACATGACCACGAATACGTAAATGGAGCTGTTCCACCTATAAGATTTACAGATGCACTTCCATCAACACTACCGAAACAATTTGCATTCTGTAAAGACGCAATTGAAACAATTGGCCCGCCAACATTTGAAACACCGACTGAAGCTTGCTGTGTACATCCATTTGCATCTGTCACGACAACTTGATAGGCACCTGCACCAACATTATTCAACTGAGAAACATTTCCTCTTCCCGGAATTGACCACAAATAGGAATATGGCATAACACCACCATTTATAGAAAGAGAAATTGAACCATTATTATTTCCACATGTAGCGTCAACAGTTGTTTGAGCAATTTGAATAAAAGATGGTTCACTGATCGTCGCAGTTGCAGCAGTTGTACAACCATGAGTATCTGTTACAATGACAGAATAAGTTCCGGCGTAACTATTTTCAAGCATATTATCAGTATCAGAACTTCCTATCCATTGATAAGAGTAAGGAGGATTTCCACCATTGGCAACCACTTGTGCTTGTCCTGTATTGTCACCGTAACAATTTACGTTTATTGTAGAAGTCGTGTTCAATATAACCTGTGTTGGCTCATTGATCACTAAGTTTGTAGTTGATGTACATTGATTCGCATCTGAAATAGTAACCGAGTACGAACCATTCGTTAATCCGGATGCAGTTGCTATTGTTGAAACATTTGGTTGCCACAAATAAGTAAATGGCGCTGTCCCTCCGACAACTGATACAGTTGCGTTAGCATTTGCATCGCCAAAACAATTCGGATTCGTTAGTGAAGAAACAGAAGATGTCAATGCACCCGTATTTTGGACATTAATTGATGATGTTTGAGAACATCCATTTGCATCAGTAATTATTACTGAATATGTAGCAGGAGAAAGTCCGGAGATCATATTCATACCTGAAGACCCATTCGACCAATTATAATTGTAAGGAATAACTCCGCCACTAACGTTTACTGTTGCGCTTCCATTTGCAACTGCACAAGTACCAATTGTAGTGGATGGAACCACAGTCATTGCTGTAGGCTCAGTGATCACAACAGAAGTATTGGATGTACATCCATTTGCATCTGTGACATTCACAGAATAAATTCCGGCAGTTAATTGCGTTGCATTCACAGTACTTCCACCTGAAGGAGACCAACTATATATAAATGGTGCCGTCCCATTCACAACATTTATTGAAGCAGCACCGGTATTTGCACCTTGGCATGCTACATTTGTTAAACTTGAAATTGAAGCAATGGGTGAAGGAAATCCGGCTACAATTGAACTGACTGTTTCTGTACATCCATTTGCATCGGTAATATTTACACTATATGTTCCGGGTAATAAATTATAGCAAGATGCCAATTGCATATTCCCAGGCATCCATTGATAAGTATACGGACTCACACCACCCGAAACATTTGCTTGAACACTACCAATTGCATTTCCACAATAAGAAGGCAAAGATGTAGCGTTAAGATTTAACTGAGAAGGCTGAGTGATTATTACAGAAGATGAACTTGTACAACCATTGGCATCGGTGATAATTGCACTGTAGTTGCCGGCTGTCAAATTACTTGATGTAGCATTCGTTGAATTATTATGAGTCCATAAATATTGATATGGAATTGTTCCGCCTGATCCTGCGATTGTTGCAGTGCCATTGGCACCACCAAAACAATTTACATTTGTTGAACCTGCTGAAGAAATTAATTCTGTCGGCTGACTAATCGTAAAAGGAATTGTAGATGTACAATTGTTTGCATCAGAAACCAGAACCGAATATGTTCCTGCAGAAAGATTAGTAACCGAAGGACTATTAAGAGCTGAGCAAGACCAATTATAATTGAAAGGAGCTGTTCCACCTGTCAATGAAACAGAAGAGCTACCATTAGAATTTCCAAAGCACGATACATTTTGAATAGACGCAATTGCAACTTGCGGTCCGGCAAAATCTGTTACTGCAATTGTTCGTGTTGTTACACATGAATTTGCATCTGCAATAGTGACTTGATAAGAGCCTGCTGAAACTGAACCTAAATGCGAAGTTTGATTAGTTGGAGAAGACGCCCATGAATAATTATAAGGCCCAACTCCACCATTTACAGAAACATCAATAGCTCCATTCGAATTACTACATGTTGTAGAAATTGTTGTTGAGTTCACCTGAACTTGTGTTGGCTCTGCTACAATAGCATCTGCCACAGAAGTACAACCATGAGCATCAGTAACAATTGCACTATACAATCCGGCAGGAACATTTTCGAGAATATTATCTGTATCAGCTTGACCTAACCATTGATAAGTATAAGGTGGAACACCACCATTAACTGTTACTTCCGCTTGTCCATTATTTGCACCGTAACATGTTGCTGCAAGTGTTGCAGAAGTACTCACAAGAATTTGTGACGGTTGATCTACAATTACATTTGCAATTGCAATGCAATTGTTCGCATCAGTAACTGTTACATCGTATTGACCATTTGATAATCCGACAGCATTTGCTGCATTCGAAATATTTGGTTGCCATGCAAAAGAAAAAGGACCTGTGCCTCCGCTGATAGCAACAGTTGCTGTTGCATTAGCATCACCAAAACAATTCGGCATTGCAATAGCTGAAACACTTGCACTCATTCCGCCGGAATTCGGAACATTGATGGATGAAGCAAGTGTACATCCATTTGCATCGTCTACTATTACCCTATAAACTCCTGCTGACAAACTACTAATTGAGTTAGTACCGGATGCACCATTTGACCAATTGTAATTATAGGGAGAAGTTCCTCCGCCAATTGCAACTGAAACACTTCCATTACTGCTTGCACAAGTTCCCATCGTAACTGAAGGAGAAATTGAAAGAGCAGCCGGCTGTGTAATGGTTACCGGTGTATTTACTGTACAACCATTTGCATCTGTTACGCGAACTGAATAAGAACCGGCAGATAAATTATTTGCCGTTGCATTGGCTCCACCTGATGGCGACCATTGATAATAATATGGTGCAACACCACTAGCTGCGACAACAGTTGCAGAGCCATTGTTTGAGTTAAAGCAAGTAGAATTTATCAATGAAGAAATCGATGCGTTAGGCAATGGTGTTGCGCTTACAATTGAATTCATTGAAGCTGTACATCCATTTCCATCAGTGATCGTTACTGAATATGTTCCTGTACTTAAATTTGAATAATCGAATGATGAATAATTACCGGGCATCCAACGAAAATTGTACGGAGCAATTCCACCGGAAACTGTTGCTTGTACACTACCATTGCTATTTCCACAAGTGGTGGCAGTTGAAATAGTACTTACATTCAATGCAAGCGGTTGCGAAATCGAAGTAGATGATGAAGTCGTACATCCATTTGCATCAGTGATTACTGTTTGATAATTTCCTGCAGGTAAATTACTGATTGAAGCTGTTGTTGCACCAGTTTGAATCCATGAATATTGATATGGCGTCGTTCCTCCGCCTGCTACTACATTTGCTGATCCATTATTTCCACCAAAGCAATTTACATTGGTTGAACTAGCAACAGCAGCTAACACTAAAGGCTGCGTTATTGTGAATGGAACTGTACTTGTACAATTGTTTGCATCTGTTACAGTAACAGAATATGTTCCTGCAGATATATTTGAAATCGAATTTGCATTTGTTGCTGAGCAAGTCCATGCATAGTTGAACGGACTTGTTCCTCCTGTTAGCGCTATACTTGCGCTGCCATTTGAATTTCCATAGCAGCGAACATTTTGTGTAGAATTAATTGATGCAATTGGTCCTGCAATATTTGAAACAGGAACATTGATATTTTGCGTACATCCATTTGCATCCGTCACCACTGCTTGATAACTTCCTGCACCGAGATTTCCAACGTGAGCGGAATTCGCACCTGAAATTGAAGTCCAATTACAGTTGTATGGGCCGTTGCCACCATTCACAACAAGATCAATTGAACCATTTGCATTTCCACATGTAGAAGAAATTGCGGTTGAACTTACTTGTATATCAGAAGGCTGACTAATTGTTGTATTTGCAATTGCAGTACACCCTCTTGCATCGGTGACCACTACAGAATAATTTCCTGCAACTACATTATTGAGATTATTATCTGTGTCTGATGTGCCAATCCATTGGTATGTAAAAGGCGCTAATCCACTACTTGCATTGACAATTGAAGACCCATTATTCCCCCCGAAGCATGATACATTTGTAATTGAAGAAATAACTGCTATGGGTAAAGGTTGAGCTGAGACAGAAACTGCCGATGAAGCTGTACATCCATTTGCATCGGTGATATTCACTGTATAATTTCCTACTGCTAAATTTGAACAAGATGCTGTCGTTCGATTTCCCGGAGTCCAATTGTACGTATACGAACCGGTACCACCTGTTACCATTGCTTGCACACTTCCATTATTGTTTGCACATGTAGTCGGTATAGATGTTGAATTTACATTCAATAGAGGAGGTTGTGTAATTGTAACTGAAGTTGTACTTGAACAACCTTTAGAATCTGTTATAGTTGCTTGATAAGTTCCAGCAACAAGGTTACTATTGGTAGACGTTGTAATGTTGTTTGGATTCCAATTATAAAAATACGGACCAGTACCACCTCCGGCAGCAACCGTTGCCGAACCAAGATTACTTCCAAAGCAAAGCGGATTTATTGAACTGCTAATAGTAGAAGTAAGTAATACCGGTTGAGTAATCGAAGCACTCGCACTTCTTGTACATCCATTTGCATCAGTAACTGTGCATTGATAATTTCCGGGCGATAAATTATTTATTGTTTGAGTATTTCCAAGAGCAGGTGTCCATGTATAACTATAAGGTGAAACTCCTCCGCTTACTCCAATTGAAATTGACCCATTATTTCTTCCGAAGCAATTTACATTTGTTGCTATTGGCGCAGAGTTTAATGGCGATGGCGCAATTAAATTTCCGGCAACAGTTGTTGTACATCCATATCGGTCTGTAATAACTGCCGAATAATTTCCCGCTGCTAAATTTGAAATTGAAGCAGTAGTTGCTCCACTTGGCGCCCATAAATATTGATATGGCGAAGAACCATTTACAGTTATTGCTGCCGATCCATTTCCGGGAACTGCACACGTTGCATTTACTGTTGCCAATGTTGCTGATAACGGAGGGACTTTGATTGTATACGAATAGGTTTGAAAACCCATGAACGGACAATTATTATCCTGAACAGTTATGATAAAAGAATAAGGTTGAGCTCGTGCTTGAGCAATTGTTGGTGTCCAAGAAAATGTTCCTGTCGGATATTGTGAATTTGTATTTGTAAAAGTCGAGCCGGGAATAAAACTGGTACAAGTAATAATTACAGTTTGAGATGTATTTCCGTCGCCAGTTGTAATATTGAAGTTGATAGGCTTACCGGGACAGGCAATGATGTCGAAATTTGTTGTTCCATTTACTCCTGATGCCGTTGGCAAAGCATTGCTACACGATTGTGTGTACACTTCCATATCACGAAGAACCGATCCAATCAAAACTCCATTGCGATATTCTTTTACAAGAATCGTCATTACACCTACTTCAAGTGACGTTGGTGTAATTGCAATATCACCGGAATTATCTAAAGTTATCGCAGGCGATGAAGTAAGTGGACTTGATGCCGAATAACCCGGCTTAAATGTAACATAGGTATTCGCAGCAGAACGAGGAGTAACAAATGAGTAGACCAATGAATCACCGTCTGAATCATATGCTCCATGATTGTAATGAAAAGTTTGTCCAACACAAAAAAACGCTACCGGAATATTTGTAAATATTGGTGCAGAATTATTAGGTACTACTAAATTATTCAATGTTGCTTCGACATATGTACCGGGTACTCCACTACAATTATTCGGTGAATACGACAACGTAGTGATCGCACAATTTCTACAACAGATTGCATAACCAAAAATCCAGTCAGAACAACTTGAAGGTAATGTGACATTGCCAGTGTACTCATATTTTTGAATTCCCGACAATGAACCGCCGCTACAAGTTGTGACGGCTGTACTACAAGCATGTGATATTTCCTGACCTGTTCCGGGAACTTTGGTCAAATTTACTGTCAAATTTCTGCTACAACTTACAGATGAGTATGTAACTGCAGCTGTAGCAGGTGCTGCAATACCCGCACAGTCTCTGTATAACGTCAACGAAAGCTGATAGGTATTACCGCTAACCCATTTATAAGTGATATCAGCGCCGCTAATATGCGTTGCAGAGGCAGCAAATGGATTTAACATCAGCAACATGAATAATCTAAGGAAGATTAATCGTTTGACTGCTAAATCAACAAATCGCTTAAAAAACGTTGTTTTCATTGGTTTTCGTGTGTGCGAAAAGAAGTATACACTTTTCGGAGTGTTACTTTAAAACGGTTTTTGCAGTTGGGAGTTGATTGAAAATGCGGTCGTTGCTTACAGCTTGCTGTTTTTTCAAAAGGTCAAAGGTCAAGAGTCAAAGGAATCACTATCCGATAAAACTAATTTCATAGTGCAGTAAATGCTAGCTGCTAGTTCTAGATTTCAATTTTTCTTTTTTTGTTTGCCCAAAAAAAGAAACAAAAAAAGGGCACAACGCGCACCAAATCATTTGAAACTTCGATTATTAGATACAACCTTGATCAACTTTTCAAATGATTTCGCGCAGCGCGTTGACTCTCCACACAATAACTGTTCTATCTTTGATTAGGAAAGATGTGTGTCAAGAAAATGTGGAGGCTTACTTTGAATTTATTCTGAGAACAGTTGATTTAATTTATAATTTAAAGCTGTAAAGTACAGAGTTTGATTTTTATCGGACAGAAGTGGGTCAAGGGTCACACCTTATAACCTTTGATCCCGATAGCTATCGGGATTGACCTTTGACCTTAATTAAATTCTGTCGAAAATAAGAAAGGCTCCACCGAGGTAGAGCCTTTCTTAAAATTTTCGGAGAGTTTAAAACTCCCACATATCATGTTCGAAATTTGTGATCTCTTCTTTGATTCTTTCTGATTCTAGAAGAGCACTTAAGCCTTGTTTGTAATCTTCAATACGACGATCGTAAACGTTGGACTCTTTGTAGATGTAACTTCCGAACAAACGTTTCTGGAAGATGTCATCGAACGTGCGACGTTCTGCATCATTTTCTCTGTTGAACACTTCACTGTTTGCGAACAGACGACGAGCTTCAGGATAGTAGATCCAAAATAGAGGAATCTTGATATTACCTTCACGCACTGCGCCAGTTTCATCAACAGCGTAGATCAATGGGGCAAGACCAATAATTCTTACATCAATTACAGAACGTTGTTTGTCGAAGAACCAATCTTCCTTTACACGGAATCCGATAACCTTGTCGCGAGAGAACTCACGAGCAATTACAGTATCGTATTCATTGTATGGAGGATCAGGCTGCTGCATCTTAACAGTGTCTGTACGAGAACCACCACGACCTTCAATTTCTTTTACGGTTAATGGCTTTGTGAATTCATCGTCTTCAAAACTATAAGGAGTCAATGAACCTTCCGAAATTGCATCCATCACAACATCCATTAGATTCTTACGATCCTTTGTCTGTTTACTTGAAGGAAATTTCAATGGTAAGTTGATCTTTTCTTGTAAGTCGATTACTCTCCATACTCGCTTTGACCACATCACATCGGCTTCGCGTAAAAACGGATAAGGAATAACTTGGCGTGTTACGGAAGTTTCCTTCACATAAACTGCATCAAGGATACCCAAATCTTGCGAGAAGCTTGAAGTGTTTAGCATTGCAAACATCATCACAAATAAGATTCTGATTTTCATGACTCCTTTTTTATTTTTTTATTGAATAGTAAATGCCATCGGTGATAAGCTACGTGTCGACTGATCGGCACCAGTAGCCATTTTTGCTTTGATATATTCGATGAACACTTTATCGCCTGCACGTAATTTTGCAATTGCATCACGCATAGGTTGCGATAATTGATTTCCAGTTGTTTCGTATTCAATAAGATCTTTTCCTTTTGCGAAGATTGACATTTTGAATCCTGTGATCTTGAAGAATAATTCGAAATCGAAATTCTCCAATTGAGGAATTAATGTTCCCGCTGCAAGTAAGCTCTTATTGATCGGTCCGCCTTTACTATTTGAAATAGTAGCAACAGGATCCGGTACACGTTTAACACGGTATTTGAATTCTCCCATTGGAAGTTTTTTTCCACCGATCTCGGCAGTAACGTTGATCTTTGCTTCACCAACAGTTGTTACTGTTGCAATGAAGTGACCACCACCTGCTGCAGGATTAGCTTTTAAAGATCCACCTGCACCACCGATGCTAGGGAAAACCTGATTGTTTGATACGCCAGGAACAGAGATAGCCATAGGGTTATCAACTCCAATGTAAAGAACGTTCATCTTTTCAGCTGCAACAACAGAGCTCGGTTTTTGAGCTACATAAGATGCAGAGAAATTATAACCGTCATATGTTCCATCCGGTTTTTTAACGCGAATAACTCCATTCCATTTCTTTTCACCTTCAGAACCCGGACGATCAGAATATTTTGCATAACCACCTTCAACTGGAAGAGCTGTTGCACTTCCGCCTATTTTGTCATGCTTGATCGAATCCCAAGTAGCTCCAATGAAAACTTCAGGAACCATTGTAGAAGATGTTGCAGATAAGAATACGTCAGCTTGGTAATCGCTTCCGATTGTTACTACAGTACTATTTGCAATAACTTTCGCAGCAAGTTTATCAAGTTTAACTAAGTTACGATCCACAGAACCCAATAGATCATCGATCACTTGTGATTCAGCGTTACGAACGTCAGATTGGAACTTTGTTAAAAGGGCAACAGTCGCTACAATAGGATTGTGATAGAAACTCACTAATTCCCATGTACCTTTTCCGTCTTCTTTTTTAGCCGGATCGTTTGTGCTTAACAAATTATTCATTCGTGTTTGGTAATCTGCTTCAGATCCTTTAGGGGCATTTGAAACGATTAGTTTCTTGAACGATTCTAATTTCGTACGAAGAATAGCAGCTTCACCTTTTTTTCCCTGAGCATCATCGTCGCCGATCATGATGTGAGTAGGTGAATCGTAGTCTTCCTTATTTTCCATATCAGGTAATTTTGGAGTTGGTTGTCCGTCTTCCAATTTCTCTGCTGTACGAATAAGTTTTACTTTAAGATCGTCAATATATTTATTAAGTTCAGATGCACCTTTACGAATATTCTGAGCTTGGTCATTTACGCCTTTGTACTTAGCGCCATCAATTTCCATTTGCTTACTGAAGTATTCATAAGTGTTCTGATTCTTCTTATCGATGTTGTCTTTCGATAATTCCACACTTTCGTTAATGGTTACAAAGGCATTGATTACTTCCTTTGTAACGTTGAGGGCAAGAAGTGCTGTTAACACGAGATACATCATGTTAATCATCTTCTGCCTTGGGGAGAGTTTTCCGCCTGCCATGGTTTAGATTCTGGTTTTCAGTTTTGGTTAGATAAAAATAGAGAACCGGATATTACCCTCGGACAGTCATTGCAGACAACATGTTACCATACACAGTATTGAGTTGTGAAAGGTTTTTCGCAAGTGTTGCAACTTCTTCGCGATATTTTTTAGTATCGTCAAGAGAAGAATTAAGATTCGACATCAATTCGTTAATACCTTCGTAGAATTTAGCAGTTTGTTTAAGGTTATCACTGCTGTCTTGTAATTGCAATTCATAAACTGCATTTAAAGCGGCAAGGTTTTTACCTGCTGAAACTACCTGATCTTTGTATACACGAACTTCTTCAGTTGAGTTTGATAAATTTTCTACGGCTTGAGCAGCTTTAGTATAAGACTGTGACATTTCCCCGGCAGATTTAGATGCCGCTGTAACATTCTTAACGTAAGCTTCAGTAGCGGCACCAGCATCGCTCATGTCAGCTAATTTACCTGTGTTTTCACCAAGCTTGTGAAGTCCTGTTCCTAAGCTTGCGATTAATTCAGGGCCGATCTTAGCGTCTGCCATTAAACGATCCAATTGTTGAACAACAGGATCAGTCTTTTTACGACGATCTTTTCTTCCGTGACTGTCTTCGTCTTCCATTCCTGCTAGTTCAGGATAAACCAATGTCCAATCCACATCTTCATGTGGTGGTTCGAAGGCTGAGAAGATAAAGATAACGGCTTCAGTTCCTAGTCCTAGGACAAGGAAAAATCCTGAAAATGGCCAGTGTTGGATCTTGAAGAGCGCACCAATGATAACGATCGCAGCTCCAATTCCGTATAATTTAGCCATGAAATTCTTGAAGCCTTTCCTCTGTGTAAATTCGGCAATTCCCATAGTGTTGTTTAGATGAGTTGGTTAGTTAGACAATAATTGAATTATAAATTGAGAGAGAATTAATTAGCAAACGAAATTGGTACCGACAAATTTTAGTAGTCGGCCTTATCACGACCAAGGAAGCTTTGTACACAACGGAAACCGATGTAACACTTCGATGTATCTTGATATTCATACGTACGTGTTCCTGTCTGTAGATAGTACCCTACATCTTTCCAAGAACCACCACGAATCACTTTACGCTTCAAAGCAGGTAAATCACTTTCCTTTGCTTCATATACGTAATCTGTACTGATGTCATGTGAAAAACTATATGCTGATTCATCAAAAGCATTGCTTGTCCACTCACTAACATTTCCTGCCATACAATACAAACCGTAATCGTTTGGCCAGTATGAAGTAGCTTTTACAGTGTAAACTCCACCATCATCCATGTAATTACCACGCATTGGTTTGTAGTTTCCTAAGAAACATCCACGACTGTTACGGATGTATGGACCTCCCCAAGGATATGGAGAAAGATCAAGACCTCCACGTGCAGCATATTCCCATTCTGCTTCTGTTGGTAAACGGTAATCTTGAACGAAAGCATTTCCATTCTCTTCCATGTAACTGTTCATCAGCTGTGTCCTCCAAATAGCGAATGCACGAGCTTGCTTCCAGTTCACACCTACGACAGGATATTCGTCGTATGCCGGATGCCAGAAATACATTTGAGTTAAAGGATCATGGAATGAATATGTGTAATCATGAATCCATGTTAATGTATCCGGATAAACATTGATCACATCTTTCTTTATAAATACTGAACGATCTCTCATACCCTGATCACGACTTTCACGTTGAGCAGCAGTTTTAAGATCAATCCAATAGTATTCGAAATTTAATTTACGAGTGTCTATTTCTTTACGACGGTAGAAACGCTCCGTTTCAGGAAGGAAAAGTTCTGCTAATGTTTCTTCATTTTGCTCATCATCCCACTTGATTTTTTCTCTCCAGTTAATACGCTCTCCGTATTCACCTTCATCGATCAAATGCTCGCCACCGATTAATCGATGTGCTAATGAATCGCGTACCCAATACACAAACTGACGGTATTCGTTGTTTGTAATTTCGGTATTATCCATGTAAAATGCAGGAATAGTAACAGTCTTCGCTTGAGCAGTCACTGCATATGGTACATCCTGATCACTTGGTCCCATGTTAAAGGAACCTGCCGGAATGTAGACCATTCCAAACGGATCAGCCTGATACCATTTTTCGCGGTTTAGTACACCTGTCAATTCGCCCTTATTCCCACTTCCGCAGCCGGCAAGCGTAATTAAAGCGATAATAAACAGAAAACCGAATTTCTTGTTCCCTAAGTTCTTGATATTCATCGTTGTTTATGAATAATACTAGTTTCGTTTTGTACTAAGATCAATGATTAAATACCGATCCAATATAATGTAAGAGTCTTGAACGACCGGATACATCATAGGTTGCATCAAATTTAAACTAAGATCAGACCCCTCTTTTACTTATTTCTACAAGAATCTTACATTCCTGTGGAATTGACGTTTTACTACTTTTACAGGCTTGTAACAATATCCCAGCATGATCTCGTGTGTTCCGCTGCTATATGTCTTTATTTCTGATGTAGTAAAATCGTATGCGTAACCCAATTTAAGATTCGGAATGATTTCCAATCCTGCCATGATCACAATTGCATCTTGTAAACGATAAGATGCTCCCACCCAGTAACGACTATTGATAAATAAGTTTGCATTAATATCAGCTTGTGTAGAAACTGCATCTGACTTCAACTGAACCATTGGTTTCAATGTTAAAGAAGAAGTAAGATCTAAACTATATCCCGCCATTAGATAGTAATGTCTTGCTAAACTTGAAGTGACATTGTCGTATTTGATATTTCCTTCTGTTAGATGTGCAGAAGATAAACCAACGTATAATTTGTCAGTATTATAATAAGCCCCAAATCCAAGATCGAATGTTGAACCACTAACGCTACCTGTTGGGATATTATTGTCATTCGCATCGTTATATACGAACTTCGATCCGTTCAACGACTTTTGATGCATTCCAAAATCTACTCCTATTCCAAGTCGACCGGAACCAATATCTGCACGATAAGCATATGCTAAACGAGCATTCAAATTCTTTTCAACTCCCAATCCATCGGCAACATAAACTGTAAGACCTGCTCCACCATGAAGCATTTCAACCGGCATATCTGCAGTAAGTAACATTGTTTTTGGTTCTCCGCCAAATCCTGTCCATTGATTTCTGTAAAGCAATGTTCCGCAGATAGCGTCATTTGAGCCAGCATAACCGGGATTAACACAAAGTTTGGTGAACATGTTCTGACTGAACTGCGGATCCTGCTGGGCAGAGACCTTCAGGACGAATAGGGAAATACAAAAAAATGCAATCGTAAAGGTTTTACGCATCTTTAGAACAGTGTTTATTTGCGTGAGGGTTAGATTTCACAACTATTGGAGCGGGTAAAGTAATGAAAAATTAAATCTAAAAACAAAATTATTTTGAAGAGTCGAATGTTAATTTCTCGCATTATTTGGGTGTTTTAACGCAATGTGGGGGAAATGGTTTCTTTTTAGTTGTCGTAGAAGCACATGGGATTCGATATTGGTTTAAGGGGTTTAAATTGTTTAAGAGGTTTAATAGGTTTAATAGGTTCTTGTATGGCGTGCCAATAAATTTTTCTAAAATGAAAAATAACTCCCTAACAAACGATGCACATTAAACAATTTAAACCCTTTAAACGACTTGAACCAAATTTGATCCTTACGATACGGCTATTTTTTGAAACGCCTGCCACCATCTTTCCGGCATTTCTTCGCGGAGAGCTGTCTCGTAATCTTTGTATGAACAGGGAACAAGATGATGACGATGGTAGCGAACTTTATTAGTTGGATAAGGAACTTCCATCCACCATCTTTCACTCTTAGTACTCTTGTAAAAAACAATTTCCTGATCATCTTTTTTCAAAGGCACTCTGTATTTTACAAAGCCTGTTTTACTCTTGAGTGGAACATCTTTTTTACGATTGTAAAAGCCATCAATAAAATACCAGATCATTTGCGCAGCAAGATGTGATGTCTGATCGTGATTATCAAAAAGTGGATTGATCTCGTAAATACCAAATGATGTTAGCTTATCACTCATACCTGCATATCGAACAATTCTACACGCTTCTTCACCATAAAAACCATTAGGTGTTGCATTGCAATTTCCCGGTGCATCACTTTGTCTGATCGATGTTATATCAAATGAAAGTATATCTGCATTTCTTACAATTGGCTCTACTTCTTCCATGTCTGAGCGCACTTGACCTAGTCGATAAGCATCGAAAAACAAACGCTCCATCAATTCAATCTGATCGTGACCAACAAAATAAGTTTGATAACCGATATTACTAAAATTAAAAAGGAAATTCGGCTCGTGTAAAACGATCTTTCCTAAAAATGAATTTGAATTTATTTTTTCTTCTGTCGAGCCAAGATCGAATGATGCATCTACTGAAACGATGTTGACTGTCTCCTCTAATTTTTGATAAGCGACATACTGTGCAAATGTGAGATCTTGACTTCCTCCTAACAAAATCGGAAGCACTCCTTCTTTCAACAATTCAACCATGATCGTAGTAACTGCTGCATATGTATCAGCTAAAGTTTCTCCGACTCTTAGATTTCCAAGATCAACTATTGAATATGGATAATCAGCAACTTTCAATGCAAAAAATTTCTCGCGAATTAAATCCGGTGCTTGCGAACAGCCATCGTTACGAACAGAACCACGATCTTCTTCCACTCCGAAAATTGCAATGTTCGCTCCTTCAAACGAAGGGAATTTATCAACTTCAAGAAATCGCTTAACGATATTTCCTATAGATGATTTTTGATCTTCGTAATTCCCAAAACGAACAGGGTCGAGTGGGTCGAAGAAGATGCTGATGTCCATTCTTGATGAAGTTTATTTTATAGTTTCCAAAATTAAAGTTAAAAGGGTTTAAT
>JANOBV010000409.1:0-8792 GCA_031411835.1 Bacteroidota bacterium
AATGGAGTTCCAACTGGAGCATTATCGTTTGTTACACCTTGATTGTCGCCCGAAAACAACATAATATAGTTTGGTTGCGATGGATGCGTTAAGCCATAATACTCTACCATGTTTGCTCCGATAGAAGAAAGTTGATTTAAATAAGGCGCAGATGTTGAACCTATCACTTGCTGATAACCATGATTTTCCAAAACACATATTACTGTATGTGCCGGTCTAGGAATTCCTGCAATGCTTTTTTCACTTGAGAAAATTAATCCCATTGCAGTAGCTATGGTGAGAATCTTATTCTTTAAATTAACTGTCATTCCATATTGTATTTAAGTAAAAAATAGTATTTCCTTAATTCCGTGAGCGAAGGACGATTTTGAATTTGTCGTCAATATGAATTATTGAAAACCACATAGTTGGATTCTATTTAATTGTGTTCAAAACTCTTTCAAATCTTATT
Source organism: Bacteroidota bacterium (assembly GCA_031411835.1). Taxonomy (GTDB): domain Bacteria; phylum Bacteroidota; class Bacteroidia; order AKYH767-A; family 2013-40CM-41-45; genus JADKIH01. Next base: position 452 of record JANOBV010000409.1, read on the forward strand.
TTATACTAAAAAAAAGTCTTTCCTTACGGTTGATAATTAAAGGAATGATTCAAGTCAGTTTGAATATTTCATTGAATTCAAAAGACTGTTGAAAAATGCTGATCGTTATTGAATAAAAAATTTCATTTGAGAGAAATTGACTTCATTTATCACAAAAAATAACAATATTTTTGCCCATGCATCAGAAAATTCTCATTGCGGACTTTGGTTCGCAATACACTCAATTAATTGCTCGGCGAATAAGAGAATTGAATGTCTATTGTGAAATTCACCCTTTTCACAACTTTCCAAAATTAACTCCTGATGTTCTTGGAGTAATCATCTCCGGAAGTCCTTCTTCAGTTCGTGAAGAAAACCATCCAGAAATGGATCTTGATGCTCTACGTGGAAAAATTCCGGTTTTGGGCGTTTGTTATGGCGCTCAACTTTTGGCTTTCAAAAATGGGGGAGAGGTCTTGCCCTCAAAAATCAGAGAATATGGAAGAGCTCATTTAGTTTCTATTGAAAAAAATGAACTCTTTGAAAACGTTCCATTACAAAGTACTGTTTGGATGTCTCATGGTGATACAATCGCTAAAATTCCCTCGAACTTCAAAACCATTGCCCAAACGTCTGATGTAAAAGTTGCAGCATTCAAGATTGATAATGAGGCTACTTATGGGATTCAATTTCATCCTGAAGTTACTCACTCATCTGATGGAAAAAAACTGCTTGAGAATTTCATTGTCAATATTTGTAAATGTAAACAAGACTGGACTCCCGCAGCTTTTGTAGCTGAAACAATTACAAATCTTAAGTTGAAAATTAAAGATGATGTTGTTGTTTTAGGTTTATCCGGCGGAGTAGATAGTAGCGTTGCTGCAGTTCTCTTACATCAAGCTATCGGTAAAAATCTACATTGTATTTTTGTTGATAATGGTCTACTTCGAAGAAATGAATATAGTCAAGTGTTGGAATCGTACCAACACATGGGACTTAATATTACCGGAGTTGATGCAAAGTCGAAATTTTATTCTGCCTTAAATGGACTTACTGATCCTGAAGCCAAAAGAAAAGCAATCGGAAAAGTATTCATTGACGTATTTGACGAAGAAGCTCACAGAATCACCAATGTAAAATGGCTTGCTCAAGGAACGATCTATCCTGACATCATTGAATCGGTAAGTGTAAAAGGTCCAAGTGCTACTATAAAATCGCATCATAATGTCGGTGGCTTACCGGAAAAAATGAACTTGAAAGTAGTAGAACCTTTGAATACACTATTTAAAGATGAAGTTCGTTCAGTAGGAAGACAACTTAATATCGATCCATTAATATTAAATCGCCATCCTTTTCCGGGACCAGGATTAGCAATTCGAATCTTAGGCGATATCACACCCGAAAAAGTTGATATGGTTCAGCAGGCAGATGAAATATTTATTTCATTGCTAAAAAGTGAGGGATTGTATAATGATGTTTGGCAAGCAGGAGTAATTCTTTTACCTGTTCAATCTGTTGGTGTAATGGGTGATGAAAGAACATATGAAAAAGCCGTAGTTTTGAGAGCAGTTCAATCAATTGATGGTATGACTGCCGATTGGTGTCATTTGCCGCATACATTTCTGGCAAAAGTGTCTAATGATATTATCAATAAAGTGAAAGGAATAAACCGAGTTGTTTATGACATCAGTTCAAAACCACCGGCAACAATTGAATGGGAATAGTAAGTGAAATAATATTAATCAATATAAAGTGCAAAAAATAAAAATCATTTTTTTTCTGATAGCAGTTTGCCTAATACAGGTTTCATTAGGTCAAACTTTGACAAAAAAGGATACATCTGATATCAGATTTCTGAACTCAAGAAAATTTTATATCTATAAAGTTGTTAAGGGAGAAACACTTTTTAGCATATCACAGAAATTTAAAATTCCTCAGGAGGAAATTTTAGAATTTAATAAAGATGTGAACCAACAAGGTTTAAAAGCAAAAACTAAGTTGTGGATTCCGGCTTATTCTTGGATTAATAAAAGTCAGAAGTCAGAAGTTGTTGCTGATGATGAAATCGAAAAAAATCCGGAAAAAAATATCTACAAAATAGCAATTGTTACAACTTTAAATCTGCCGAAAATTTACTTAGAAGATACTACAGCTCTGGATTCTACCTATGTTGAGGAAGCAATTGAAAGAGAAATACAAAACAGCTTATCGTTTATTGAAGGTGCAACAAGAAGTGCTGAAAATTTAAAAAGTGAGGACTTCAAAGCGCAGATTTATATTATCGATTCGGAACAAGACTCTGTAAAACTAAATTACAAACTTAAACTTCATGCTCCGGATGTAATTATCACAAATGAAAATGGAAATATGTTAAAGTATCTGACTCATTACTCCGATACAAAAAACATCAGATTACTTTCATGTGGGATCAATACAACAGAAGTCATAAGAGAATCCAAAAATTCTGTTGCAATGTTTCCTTCATCATTAAGTCAATGCGAAGAAATGGGTTATTTCAATGCAAAATATTTTCCTAGCGCAGTTGCAATTACTTTGAAATCAACTCAAGCAAAAGAAAATGAACGAACCAATGCTTTTAAAGCTGGATGGAAATCCGGTGGCGGTGGCAAGATCATCTATTTGGATTTTGCGAAAGGCGGTGTTCATGCAATGGCTGATAGTCTTTCTAAAACAAAGAACAATGTTATTTTTATTTCTTCCTCAAACGAAGATATGGTTTCTTCGATACTTGGCGAATTGAAAGAACATACTTCTGAAAACACAATATCTGTTGCAGGTTTACCAACGTGGCAATATTTTGAAACGATAGATCAAAACCTAATGGATAAATGCAATGTTTATATTTTCAGTTCAGGCTTTATAGATTACAATAGTTCCTCAGTTGAAAATTTCAGAAAATACTTTCGTGAAAATTATAATGGCGAACCTTCTGAATCAGCATTTCAAGGGTATGATGCAATGCTTTTTGCAGGTAAAAATCTGTTGAAGTTTGGGAAAAAATTCATTTCTGTTGGAATGACAATTGAAGTGAAAGGAATTTTTTCAGAATATAAAATTGAAAATGAAGCAAAGGAAAATAAAGTCATTCACGTTTATCAACCAACAAAAGATGATCAGATCGATTATTTCACAAAAATTAAAAAGTAAGTAATGTCGATCCGTAAAGAAATAATTTCAGATTGGTTCCGTGATTTGCAAGATCGGATTTGTTTAGGCTTAGAAGCGGCTGATGGGAAAGGAATTTTTAAAGAAGATAAGTGGGAACGTTCTCAAGGCGGTGGTGGTCGTACACGTATCATTCAAAATGGAAATGTAATTGAAAAAGGCGGCGTAAATTTTTCTGCAGTCTTTGGAAAAGCACCTGAATTTTTGGTCAATCAATTAAAAGCCGATCCGAATGCAGAGTTTTTCGCAACCGGCGTTTCTATCGTAATTCATCCGAATAATCCACATGTGCCAATTATACATATGAATGTTCGCTATTTTGAAATGACGGGTGGAATTGCATGGTTTGGCGGCGGAATTGATTTGACTCCACATTATGTTAAGCAGGATGATGGTGAATATTTTCATAAGAGCTTGAAAGCAGCTTGTGATCAACATCATTTAGGTTACTATCCTGAATTTAAAAAATGGGCTGATAATTATTTTTTCATCAAACATAGAAGTGAAACAAGAGGCATTGGTGGAATTTTTTTCGATCAATTAAAAGCTAATGACATTTTCACTCTTGAAGATAGATTCAACTTCGTTAAAGAAATTGGAAATTCCTTTTTGCCGATCTACACAGAATTGATGAGTAGAAATCGATCGAGAGATTTTACTGAATCTGAAAAGCAATGGCAATTGCTTCGTCGAGGTCGATATGTAGAGTTTAATCTTGTTTATGACCGTGGAACAAAATTTGGCTTAGAAACTGACGGACGAACGGAATCAATTTTAATGAGCTTGCCCAATTTAGCTGCATGGGAATACAATTTTGTTCCATTGGACAATAGCCCGGAGCAAAGAACATTGACGCTTTTAAAGAAAGATATTGATTGGGTCAAATGAAAACTTTCGGTGATTCAGCTTTTAAATTCCTGAAAAATATAGAACCGGATTTTAAACTTCCGAAAGAAATTTTTTGTCTATTACCATTCGAAAATCCTGAAGTTATAAAGATCAATAAAGTTTTTTATCGGAAATATTACAATGATCAATTGAAAAGAAAGTTGATCATCGGAATTAATCCCGGACGATTTGGCTCCGGAATTACTGGAATATCATTTACGGACCCAATCAAATTAGAGAACGTATTAAATATTAAAAACTCATTTGTAAAACGAGCTGAATTATCCAGCGATTTTATTTACAAAGTGATCCATGAATTTGGTGGACCGGAATTATTTTATAAAAAATACTATTTAACTGCAGTTAGTCCGATTGGTTTTATAAAGGATGAGAAAAATATAAACTATTACGACGACAAAAAACTTAATGAGTACTTGAATAAGTTTATTGTTAAGTCACTTGAAACTCAAATTCAGTTCGGAATAGATACATCAGTTGTGTATTGTCTCGGCGAAGGACAAAATTTTAAATACTTGAAGAAGCTAAATGATCAACATCATTTCTTTGATCAAATAGTTCCTTTAGCACATCCAAGATTCATTATGCAATACAAGCGAAAAATGCTTGGTGACTTTGTTAAGTTATATGTACAAGCTTTAAATGGAACTTTAAAGAACACTTAACCGTTAAAAAACATCGAAAAAAAGGAATATATCGACTATAAATTCACATTATTTTAGCATATTTGCCTACCAAAAAACAAGAACAATGTCTCAAGATCATCATTCTGAACCACAAGCAAAAAAAGGACTTTGGTTTACATATTTCGGCAAAGGCGGCGCAGCTGTATTTGCTTTCTTGTGGATCATATTAGCATTAGGCTGGATATATTCAGTTGTAAACTGGGGTTGATCAAATTTTGCTTGAAAATAAAAAAGTGCAGTCCTTGCGGACCGCACTTTTTTTTGCGTCTAGTTTTTATTTTTTCTTGTTACTACTTACCAATTACTCATTTCGACATCTGCTTGATCTTAGCAATGTACATTGGATCCTCAGCATAATTTTCTCCAAGGAAAGACAAGTATCTTTCTGTCAATTTGAATGATTGATCTTGCCAGTACTTATAATCTTTAACACAGTCTTGCCAGTTAGCATATACTGCATAATGATTCTGCGAACGGTATTTTTTTAATTCTTCTTGAGTTCCTTTGATGATTAGATTTGATTCCGGAAGAAAGATTCCAATAGCAGATGTTTTACGTTTAAATGGATAACGCATTCCCAATAAATTACAGGCACGTTTTGAAAGATAAGAATTCAAGTGGCCAGACTCAATCATAATTTGAGCAAAAACTTGTTCTTGACAAATGATGTGATTTGAATCTATTTCTCTACGAAGGTTTTCTTCATCGAGCGGCATGATATCTCTTAATGATGTTTTAGTAAGGCCAGAGCCTGTAAGCTTACCGTTATAAGAGAAATCGTTGAATGATACCAGGAAGAATACGACAAAGCAAATTGCGAAGACAGTGTTCATTAATTTCCCTGAAGCCGTCAACACAGTTGGCAACATGAAATTTTCGCATTCTTCATTCATGCATAAAGAGTATTCTTTTTGCACGAGATTTTTTTTCGAATGACAACAGCTTGTTTTCATTTTTTTTAAGTTTTGAATTAAGCGCGTTTGGTTTGCTCATAGCTGTGTGTTTGAACAGTTCAAAAGTAGCCCAAGTACAAGCCTTTGTGAAGTCTATTTGGCTAAACGGCGAACCTGGTTTGGTAGATGGGCGGTTAAGAAGGGTAAAGATTCAATGTGGTTAAAATGAGCGAAAAACGACGATTTCGGCCAAAATAGGTTGAAAATTAGTCAAATTCACGTTTTTTAAGAGAGAAGTATTGAATTTTAAAAAGGTTAAATATGAAGGTGAGATTCTAAAGAAGATCTAGAATTTCAATGAAAATTTCTAAACAATTTTAACTTCAAGGAGGTAGGAAAATTTATATTTAAAATTTTACGGTACTTTTTTCGTGCGACCCAATATCTAGGTGATAGAATGATTGGTTGTTTTGGATAACAGGTAAAGCTTTTAAATTGTTGTAAATACCGTCTTTTGGCTTAAACATAATATTAATTCTGTCCTATAATTAATATTATGTTAAGTAGAATTGTTCTAGATTTACACCTGCTTAACTGATTGATTTCATCAAAAAGAAAAGCCCGGTTAATTACCGGGCTTTTCTTTTTTAACTACAATGAAAGTATCTACTATTCTAAAGCTTTTAATTGTTCAGAAACTTTTGTGTACTTCTCTGTCTCGCCTGTTCTAATGTATAATTGTTTTAGAGATGTCAAGGTTCCTTTGTAAGTATCCTTGTCTTCTCCTGACTTATTGGGATTCGTTTCAAGTGACTTCTCTAAATATGGCTGAGCTTGTTTGAACTTCTCTTCATACTTCAGCTTTGCCTTGTCAAATTCTGTATTTGACTTAAGTAAGTTCGCTGCATTGATCATTTCTACTGCCTGATTAAAATATAACGCACCTAGATTGTAATTCAGAACGTAATTGTTTGGATCGATCTTTATACCATTCTTATAAGCCGTCTCTGATTTTAAAATATAGTCATTGTACTGTTCAGGTTTCAAAGCTTCTTTAGTTGCTTTGTCACGTGGATTAGCCAGATTGTCAAAAGTTGCGCCTAAGGCTAAATACAAACTCGGATTGTTCGGATCATGTGCAATTGCAGCATCTAATGCAGCTGTTGCTTCTTTTTGTTTTCCTGATGATAAAAGAATATTGATCTCATTCAACATTAAACTTAAGCTATCCGGAAATACTGTACGTCCTTCACGAATTGTTTTTAAAGCGTTCGCAGTATCTTTTTCAGTTATATAAAGTTCACTTAGTGACAGGTAAATTTTATCGTCATGATACTTATATGAAATTAGTTGGTTGTAATACTGCTTTGCTTTTACTAAGTCGCCTGCATGTTCTGCTGAGTATGCAGAATTTAAGATTACTGATGTGTCACCCGGTGCCATAATTAACACTTTTTCGAATTCAGACAATGCTGTTTTGAAATCTTTGGTTTCATACGCTTTAACTCCGTTTTTGAAAACATCATTAACTAGCAACGGAATTCGGACTTGATTAATTTCATCTGCCCAATCATTTTTTGGATCGATCTTATTAGCTTTTGTAAATGCTTCATAGGCTACCCAAAGACAGTTATCGCAAAGCGATTTATACTTTTCGCTGCTAAATAATGCTGCATAAATTAGTCCTTTGTAGTACCACGTCTTCGCCAGACCAGAACTAGTTTCATTTACACAAGCCTCATCAATAGCCTCTTTTGCTTTGTCATATTGGTTGTATGGATCTTTGTAATAGTTCCATGCTGTTTGAACTTTTGCTTTCTGTGAGTAACCTAAAGATGCAGATAAACAAATAGTTATAAGTATTAAACTAAATCTTTTCATATTTCCTTTTTGCTAAATATTATGTTAAGTTGAAGTTATTCTTGTACTGGTGTTTCCGGTTCCGAATCTGTTGAAGTTTCTGATTCACCTTTTATTGGTTCGTCAGTTTCTGATGTCGGAGGAACTGCACCTTCGGCCAAAGCCATTGCTGCTTTCTTTTCTTCTTCATCAACTTCAACTTTCGCAACTGATGCAATTTCATCGTCATCATCCAAACGAATCAACCGAACACCTTGAGTTGCTCTTCCCATAACTCGAAGTTCACCAATACTCATTCGGATCGTAACACCTGATTTGTTGATGATCATTAAATCATCGCTATCATCTACCACTTTAATTGCAATCAGATTTCCCGTCTTTTCTGTAACGTTTATGGTCTTCACTCCTTTTCCGCCGCGATTGGTAATTCTGTACTCTTCCACTTCAGATCGCTTACCATATCCTTTTTCAGAAACTACCATTAATGATTCTTTCTCAGGGTCAGTTACACAAACCATTCCAATCACAACATCATCAGAACCATCTAGCGTAACACCTTTCACTCCGATCGAATTTCTTCCCATCGGACGAACAGTTTGCTCATTGAAACGAACGAGCTTTCCTTTCTTCGTGGCAAGCATGATCTCATTCTTGCCATTTGTAAGACGTGCTTCTAATAATACATCGTCATCTTCAATGGTGATGGCATTAATTCCATTCATACGTGGACGAGAATACGCTTCAAGAGATGTTTTCTTGATCGTTCCATTCTTCGTACACATCACAATGAAATTGTTATTGATGTATTCTTCGTTCTCTAGATCTTTAATA
>JANOBV010000410.1:0-3229 GCA_031411835.1 Bacteroidota bacterium
AAAAAATATTATAGCATTTCATTCCGTGGTCTTTTGTGAACTTGTGTCCTTGTGTTAATTTTTTTTCACGATAAAATATTTTCAATAAACCCCCGTTACCTTTTTCACGCATAGGAAAGTTCGGCCGCCACAGCCTGACGATCATTTTATTTATTTTTTCTAACCACACCATCATGAAAAACTCCATTCCAATGAGAGCAAGTATTCTATTTGCTTTATTTTTCAATTGCATTATTACCTCGAATGCAAGCAACTCTGTATTAAGTACAGGGACCTGGTACAAACTTTCAGCAGCAGAAACCGGAATTTATGTGATCACATATAATGATCTTGTTTCGCTTGGAATTCCGGCTGCGTTGATTGATCCGAGGAATATTTCATTGTATGGAAATGGTCCGGGTGAATTGCCACTGCTTAATAGCGCTCCTAGACCGAATGATCTGCAAGAGATAGCTATTGAAGTGAAAGGAGAAAGCGATGGAGTATTTGATGTGGGCGATACAATTTTCTTCTACAATCATTCACAGATGACTTGGGCGACATCAAGCAACACAAGAAAATTTGTTCATCATATAAATCATTATTCAGACAGCACTTATTTTTTTCTTACTGTTGGAAGTGTTCCCGGAAAAAGAATTTCTGATCAACAGAGCTTACCAGTTTTCACTAGCACTACAACTTCATATACTGAATATTCAATTCATGAATCAGAGCAAATCAATTTACTTCATAGCGGAAAAGAGTGGTATGGAGAACATTTCGATGTGGCTACAAATCAGGTGCAGTCATTTCCAATAAATATAAATAACATTACCAATGATTCTGTATTTGTAAATGTCAATTTTGCGGGAAGAGATATAGGAAGTACAGGAAGCTCAATTACATGGGCACTGAATGGCTCTAATTCGTTAACTTATATTCCAATGGTTGGGACCACAGCGCAGGATAATTATGCTAGTATTGTGAACAATAATAGATACGTTATTGGACCACTTACAACCGATAGCATCACGTTGACCTTTCAATCTCCAAATTCTGCAGCAGAAGGCTGGTTGAATTTTATTGAAATAAATGCAATCCGAAATTTATTTTTTGATCAGTCGCCTGTAAGTTTTCGAGACCTGAGAAAAGTTGGGTCAGGACAAATTGTGAAATACAGTCTTACTGCTAATTCCGGAATTAAAATTTGGGATGTAACATCATTCAACGATATTAAAAACCAATTGTACACAGTGAATGCGCCACTTATAAATTTTAATGCAGCTGCAGATTCATTGCGAGAATTCATTGCATTCGATGGAAGTAATTATAAGCAGCCGCAATTTATCGGAACTGTTGCGAATCAAAATCTACATTCTATTGCACAACAGAATATGATCATTGTGACGGATAAAAATTTTGTGAATGAAGCGACAACTTTAGCGCAATATCATCAGACGGTCGATGGTCTTTCTACGCTTGTTGTAAGTTCAGAAGACATCTTTAACGAATACAGTTGCGGAGTTAAGGACCCCGTTGCGATTCGTGATTTTCTTCGACAGATTTATTTTAGCGCAACATCTTCTGCAGATTCATTGAAATATGTATTGATGTTTGGTGCGCCTTCTTATGATTATAAAAACATTCTTGGCTATGGACAAACAGTTGTTCCTATTCATCAATCTGATGGGTCAATTAATTTAACGCAAACATATTGCACTGATGATTTTTATGCTTTAATGGATTCATCGGAGGGTGATTTCTCTTTAAATAATATCTCCGACATTGCGATAGGAAGAATTCCTGTTTCAAATTCGCAGGAAGCGCAAGTGGTAAACAAGATCATGGCGTATAATACAAGTTCTTCATTTGGAATTTGGCGAACAAAAATAACTTCCGTTGCCGATGACCAAGATTATAACATTCACTTAAGACAAACAGATACTCTTGCAAATCGAATTGAAAGTTTTAATTGCGGATTGAATTCAAACAAGATCTATATCGATGCCTTTGTTCAAATTTACGATAGCATTACAAATCAAGAAAGTTATCCTGATGCAAATATAAAGATCCAGGAGGCATTTCAACAAGGAAGTGCAGTCGTTCAATACATAGGGCACGGCGATGCACAAGGATGGGCGAATGAAAGAATTTTGGAGTATGATTTTCTGGATACTGTAAATAATATTTCAAATCTACCTGTCATTTTAGCCGGAACTGTTTCTTTTAATTTAGTAGATGACCCATCTATTAATTCAGCAGCGCGAGCAGGTTTGATGAATCAAAACGGTGGTTGTATCGCCAGTATAGCTGCAACACGGCTTGCCTATTCTTCGAGCAATTTTAATTTTTTGACGCGATTGAATAGAGCGCTCTTCGAAAGAAATTCAGGTCGATGGCCAACTCTTGGTGAAGTGTTTCTTTACGCGAAGAAACAAACATATGCTGACCCATATATTCGTAACACCAGTCTTCTGGGAGATCCCGCGGTAAAAATTTTACTGCCGGAGAATAGCGTAGTAGTTACATCATTAAGTCCTGATACAATTAGTGCAGGACAAATAGTTCAAATTGCAGGTGAGGTACATGATCGTTTTGGTTCAGTGATGACATCCTTTAATGGTCCGATGGATATTACATTCTTTAATCCTAAAACACTGCACATGACTTTGGGGAATGACAGTACGAATACACCAAACCCAAGTCTTGCGGTGCCATTTTATTTATGGGACGATACACTTTACAATGCAACAGTGAATGTTATTAATGGTGAATACAATTTGGCCTTTATCGTGCCATCCAATATAGATTCAGGATTTGGTGCAGGACGAATTGCATTTTATGCGAGCGATGGTGTTGTTGATGCAATGGGTTGTTTTCAGAATTTTGTTCTTCAAAATCTTACATCAGGAATCGATGAATATCCGAATGTGCAAATTCAGCTATTTCCAAATCCTTCGACAGACAGAATAAAATGTTTGTTGAATAATGTTGTAGCGAAAGATTGGAGATATACATTGACAGGAATTGATGGGCGATTATTGCAGAATGAAAAAATTGTTTCGCAGGAATTATTTATTGAAAGAAATGGGTTGGCATCGGGGATTTACTTTTTGAAAATTTTGGATGCGAAGGGCAAGGCTGTTAAAGTTGAGAAGATAGTATTCGAGTAGAAGATAAAAATAAACACAAGGGCACAAGTTCACAAAAGGCCACGGAATATAATAGAACCTCATTCCGTGGTCTTTTG
>JANOBV010000411.1:0-4959 GCA_031411835.1 Bacteroidota bacterium
ACAGGTATAAATAAAATAGTAATGGATGATCAGCAACTCTCTTCCGGTGTTTATACAATTCAGTTAGCGGGTAAATCGAAAGTCGTTTCAAAATTACTATTGATCAATAAATAAATTCTCAAGATTGTTTTCATGTTGTAGTTAAATAAAAGTGCTTCTTTGTGGTGGGGAGGCACTTTTTTTATTTACTAACCCATACAAATCGACAGTTTAAAGTTGTTTTAGAACAATTTGCCAAAATATTGAGCAAGTTAATATTGGGTTATAAAAGAAAAGTACATTTGTTTGTGCAAATAGCCTTAATCGGTATTTGTAACGCTCTCTAAAAAAACTGTTCAGATGAAAAAACTATTACTCGGATTAATTATTGCCCTCTTTTCTGTTATCACTTTAAATGCTCAGGTTAGTTCGATCAACCCGAATAGTGCATTAAGAGGTCAAACTTTAACAACGACAATCACAATGTCGGCGGGACTTATGACGAATTCTTCACCTCCAATGTGGGGGAATGATATTTACTTGGAACAAGGCGCTACGATCATTTATGGAACTCTTGTGAATTGGCCTTCGTATTTTGACTGGACTATTATGAGAAATGTTTATGCGGATTCAGGTTCTGTTTCGTTTACAATTCCGGGAAATGCGCCTAATGGATATTATAATGTAAATGTCAACACCTATCCTTTTTCTACCCCGGTGCTAAACACTTTAACTAATGGATTTTTCATTGGAGCTCCTGCAGGAAAAATTGGCGGACATTTATTTTTTGATGCAAATCAAAATGGAGTTAACGACATCGGTGAATTACCGGTAGGTAATCAGAGAATTCAAATTACACCTAACAACGATATTGCATTCACAAATCCAAATGGCAATTATACTTACTTTGCGGATTCAGGTGTTTATACAGTTGACTATTTGCCGTCGCCAACTTTCATGCAAACAACTGTTCCATTAACTTACACAGATACTGTTCCACCTTCAGTGAACGGAAGAAATTTTGGTACATACTCAAGTTCTCACACTTATGATAATGCAGCTTTTGTTGTCAGAACGAGATATCGTTGTAATGAAAACTCGCGTCTTCTTATTCAGTTAACGAATTTAGGTTTCTTACCGGTTCGACATGTTGCTACTGTTACAACTTCTAATTTCCCTTATGTTTCTTCTACAATTCCTCCTGATGCTGTTAATGGAAATTCTAGAACATGGATCATTCCGTCATTAGGCGGTGGTGCTTCTACTTTAGTTGGTGGAATTATGTTTTATGCTGCTCCTTCTGCTTGGAACTGGGTAGACATACAATTAGTAGATAGTATTTATGATATGAGTGGAAATCTATTACAAGTTATTCTTGATAGTTATAATACGAATGTACGTTGCAGTTATGATCCAAACGATAAACATGTTTCTCCGGAAGGTGTACTTGCTCAAAATTATACTCCAATAACATCTCCGCTAACCTTCCATATCAATTTCCAGAATACAGGAAATGATACAGCTTATGATGTGTCTATTCTTGATACACTCGATAGCGATCTTGACTTAGCTACATTCGTAGTGCTTGGAAGTAGTCATGATTTAAGTACACAAATGACAGTGAACGGTGATGTGCGATTTAATTTCTTTAACATCATGTTGCCTGATAGTGGAACCGATGAGCCGGGTAGTCATGGTTGGATCACTTATATGATCAGTCCGAAAGCAGGACTTCCTGATCCAACTGTAATTAATAACACTTCCTATATCATCTTCGATCAGAATGCACCTGTTGTTACTAATACTACTTTAAGTACACTAACTGCTCTGCAATATCCTGATGCAAATTTCACTACTGCTGATCCTTCAATTTGTGAAACAGATTGTATAGTGTTCAATAATACATCAACTTCCGGAACAAGTTACCAATGGAGTTTCCAAGGCGGCTCGCCATCTACAAGTACGTCTGCTTCTCCTGGTGCTATTTGCTATTCAACAGCCGGGTCATATTATGTGACGCTTATCACAACCAATGCACTTGGAAGTGATACGCTTTCTCAACTTGCATTCATTAATGTTGCTTCTTCGCCTGGTGTATTCTCTGTTGTTCAATTAGGAGATTCACTCATTGCGCCGCAAGGTTTTGATAGCTATCAATGGTATTTCAACAATATTGCAATTTCAGGTGCAACATCTTATTTCTATGTTGCAACTCAAGACGGTGATTATGGAATAGTAGTTGGAAATGCAAATGGTTGTCAGTCCGGTGTGAATGTTCCGAACGTAATAATTGGAATAGATGATTTATCATTGAGCAATACAATTTCTGTTTATCCTAACCCTTCTACAGGTAGTTTTGAGGTAACATATAATTCAACAGGAGTTCAGACTTCTGGTATTCAACTTTTCGATAAAGTTGGTCAATTGATCAAAGATGAAAATGTTCAGTCTGTAAACGGGTTAAATAAATTCGCAATAAAAGCCGATGAACTTTCCGGAGGAATTTATATGCTTAGAGTGACAACAAATTCAAAAGTCATGACAAAAATGATTGTGATCAACAAGTAGTAAACTCGAATTTAGCAAAAACTGTTTATTGTTTAAACAGAAAACTACATTTGTCTAAGTAAATCTCGGGATTTGCAAATTTAGTTCTCACTAAAACCAATTTCATGAAAAAACTGTTACTATCGTTAGTATTCGGCATTCTTTTCTTTTCTGTTTCTGTAAGTGCACAAATCAGCACGGTAGTACCTAATAGAGGATATCAGGGACAAACATTACAAACTACAATTACTTTGGCAAATGGCGTGATTTTTAATTCCTCGCCACCGATAGGATATCAGGATATATACCTGATGCAAGGTTTAGCTATTATTTATGCTGATCCTTCTTATAATTATAATACAGATTGGTACAGTGCATGGGATCCGTGGATGATGAGATATACATATTCTGATTCCGGGAGAGCTACCTTCAATATACCTGCAAATGCTCCTAGTGGTTATTATGATGTTTACGTAAACACCTATCAATTTCTAAACTGGGGTAGTCCAATAATGAATTCATTAGCAAATGGCTTTTATGTAGGGGTTCCTGATGGAACAATTCAGGGTTCTGTTTATTTCGATTCTAACCAGAATGGTATAAAAGATTTAAATGAGCCACCAGTTTCAAATGCAGTTGTTCAGATGTCACCTACAAATGATTTTGTATTTACCAATCAGCAAGGGGATTTCGTTTATTTGGTCGATACAGGTACTTATACTTCAGCGTATCTTCCGGCCAGTGGATTTAGTCAAACATCGACTCCTCTCACATATTCTGCAACTATTCCTCCCGATGCAACAGGTCAGGATTTTGGAACCTATTCTAGTTGGGTAGCTTATGGTCACCACGCTACAATATTAAGATCTGCTGCACGATGCAACCAGACAAGTTTATTGCATATTGATATAACTAATGCCGGTATCTTGCCGGTTCAAGATAGAGTAACATTGATTACTTCTTCTAATTATATTTATTCTTCTTCAAGTACAGCTCCTGATATTATTAATGGAGATACGCTCACTTGGTATTCACCAACTCTCAACCCTGGCTCAAATTATGTCTTAGGAGGTAATCTGTCATTTACTGCTCCGGCTGCATTGCAAAATATTACAATCAGTATTATTGATAGTATGTTTGATCAGGCAGGAACATTTATAGATGTCTATTACGATACATGGACATACCAAGTTCGGTGTAGTTACGATCCAAATGAAAAGCATGTAAGTCCGGAAGGTGTGTTAGCGCAAAACTATACTCCAACCAATTCTGAGCTGACTTATCTTGTCAACTTCCAGAACACGGGTAACGATACAGCATATGATGTTTTCATTCACGATACCCTCGATTCAGATCTTGATCTTGCGACGTTTGAAGTGGTTGCAAGTAGCCACGATGTGAATACGCAAATGACACCTTCAGGTGCTGTTCGATTTAATTTTTTCAATATTATGTTACCGGATAGTAATGTGGATGAACAAGGAAGTCATGGATGGGTGCTCTATAGAATTAGTCCAAAAACAGGTTTGCCTGATCCAACTCAAATCACGAATACTTCTCACATTGTTTTTGATCAAAATGCCCCAATCGTTACTAACACAACATTGAATACATTAACTGCAATACAATATCCGCAATCGAATTTCACGACAGCTGATGTGACTATTTGTGAATCGAATTGTATTCAGTTCAGTAATCAATCTGCTTACGGTACAAGCTACCAATGGAACTTCCAAGGTGGCAATCCGGCATCTAGCACTTCTGCTAGTCCGGGTACGATTTGTTATGCTGCGTCCGGTACTTACGATGTAACTTTGATCACAACAAATACATTCGGTTCTGATACGCTAAATCAAAGTGCTTACATCAATGTTGCGCCTTCACCAGGACTATTTTCTGTTGTTCAAGTCAGTGATACATTGATCTCTCCTCAAGGCTACTATTCATATCAATGGTATTTCAACAATGTATTAATTGGCGGAGCAACTTCTTACTTCTATGTCGCAACTCAAGATGGGGACTATGGAGTTGTCGTAGGTAATGCAAATGGTTGCCAAACCGGTGTGAATATCACAAATGTGATAATAGGTATCGATGATATTTCTTCAAGAAAAACAATTTCTGTTTATCCAAATCCAACATCAGGACAATTTGAACTTTTATTTAATTCAAATGATAATCAAAATGTAATAATTACTATATTTGATAAAGTTGGGCAAACGGTTCAGTCGCGTATTATTTCGACTACTCCGGGAACCAATAGAATTTTAATGGATGAACAAAATCTCTCAAACGGTGTTTATACAATTCAAGTATCCGGTAAATCAAAAATCATCTCAAAACTACTTTTAATCAATAAATAACTCCCTAAGATTGTTTTCGTGTTATAGTTATAATGAAATGCTTCTCTGTGGTGGGGGAGCATTTTTTTTT
>JANOBV010000412.1:0-3040 GCA_031411835.1 Bacteroidota bacterium
GATTTATACTTGCATTGATTAAATTTACTTGAGTTGATGGAAAAAGTACGGAATCAATATTCTCTACCTTTGTATCTGAAAAAATCACAAGAGGCCCTGATTCGCCTGATGTTAATTCAGCCGGTGCTGTTTGATAATATAAGTCCTTCCCACTATAAATTGTAAATCTTAACCCATATCCAATCTTGAACTTTTTGTTCTTTGACACATTGTATAAATGCACCCATGATAAAGCTGAAGAAAATTGCTCGCCACTGAAAGAAAGGGCTAAATCAAAATTGTTGTTCAACTTATAGCCTTTAGCTTCAGGAATAGAATCCTGCGCTTGTATTGATGTCACCAAAAACAAAAACAATAAAATTATAATCTTTTTCTTTCCCATTTCTATCAATTAATAATAGTGATTTTCTTAATAGCCACTTTCGAACCACTTGAAATTTTGACGTTGTACAAGCCTGTAGAAAGATTAGCTGAAACGATTACGAGTTTATTTAAAGTGTTTTGTTTTTGAGAATATACCAATTCTCCAAATTGATTATAAACAGAAACTTCTTTAACTATTTCATCATCTGAAAAGGATAAATTGAAGTTCCCATTTGAAGGATTTGGAAAGAGCGTTGCGCCTACTTCCTCAATTACATTTTCATTTATCCCTACAGATCCAAATTGAGGAATGAATAATTGAGCTTGTCCTATTTCCTTATTGGTATTATTTTGTACAAAAGCTACAACTCTAACCTGGCTCATATCTTTAATATTGGTCAATGGCAATGAAAAAGAAATCGTATCCATGCCATTAAGTGTTTTATTCACCAGTATTGTACCGTTCGCATCAGGAATCATCTTTCTCATGACATACTCATAATGTGTTTCAATATTATTGCCGGGAGAGGCGCTATATGAGCTCTTTAAAACATCCGCTTCAATGGCAACAATATGAGCAACCAAATTTTTAGTTGAATTAGATGAATTCAAAGACGTGAATACGAAGCTACCTGTTAACAAACCGGCATCAAGATCCAACGAAACTGTAGATACTTCATAATCGGCTGCAACCATTGATCTGTTTCCAACAGTAGTAGAAAGAGAAGTCAATAGAGAAGAAGAGCCGCCTCTGGCAACATTTCCATCGATAATTGTATATGGAACTCCGAGTACATTGTAATAGCTTACTCTTGCATCTGCGTCTACTCTATTCTCAAAATACATTGAATCATTAAAATAAGGAAATGAAGTATGATATGCGATCAATGTTGTAATCCCAGTATTATTATTTGCATAATTATAAATGCTCGGGCTAAATTGCCCACAAATGGAACAACTTGAATTTGAGAATTGTTCGATGAGAACCACCTTTGTTTGAGCATTTGAATAGGCGCTCACTAAGAAACCTAACAGAATCAACAATTTTTTCATGACCAATATTATTTCTTACAAAGAAAACCTATTCTCTCAACACCAAATGTCAGTTAAACGACAATAAGACTATCTTTTTTGATAATTTATAAGTAAAGGTTGAAGGTTTTCAAAAATCGAATTCAGCGAAATAATTAATACTGTACAATCACATCCGACTTACTCTTTCTTTTAATATCAGGCACCATTGCGCGCTCTGCCGGATAACCTACAGGAATTACTAAAAAAGGTTTTTCGTTTTTCGGTCTATTCAATATTTTTGACAAAAAATTCATAGGGCTTGAGGTATGGGTCAATGCTACTAGACCACATTGATGAATTGCTTGAATTAAAAAACCGCATGCCAACCCGATAGATTCTATTGGATAATAATTTTTTTGCTTCACTCCATCCACAAGATCATAAGTTTTTCTAAAAACAATAATAAGTGCTGCAGCATTCTCGAGAAAGGGCTTCTTCCAGTCAGTTCCCAGATAACTCAAATCATCAAGCCATTCTTTGGGCATTCGTCCATGATAGCTTTCATATTCTTCCTTCTCAGCTTCTGTTCTAATCTTAGTTCTAGTCTCCGCATTAGTTACTATGCAAAAAGTCCAGGGCTGTTTGTTTGCTCCTGATGGCGCTGTTGAAGCTGTCATGACAAGATTTTCAAGAACTTCTATCGAAACCGGCTCAGATGAAAATTCCCTAACAGATCTTCTACTATCCATGAACTTCATGTGCCTTCTACTTTCATTCAATAATTCCTCTCCTCTTAAGAGCACTTTACTATATTCAATGAATTTCGCTTCCATAAAAATTTGTATTAGACATTTAGTAAAATTCCCTCGAAAGATAAATTAAATATCAAACAAAGACCAAAAACCTATTAAAATACTAACAAATTTTTTCATTGACAAACAATTCTTCTTGTTCACAATCTTAGGGCCATATCAAAATTACAAAATTTCGAGTTGATGCTCCGAATGCAATTTCAGAATAACTTACTAAACCGATTAACTACTTTTGAAAGGCAACAAAGACCTTATCGTTGTTTTAATTTTCTCCCTTTCAATGTATAGAATAACTAAACACAATGACAACACTATAAGACACAAAGCAAACAAGTAGCCTCCGTCATCTAATACTACGATTCCCAATTTTGTTAAATGTGAAAAGCATGCTCCGGTCATTAATCCAACTCCTATTATGGCACCAAAAATTCTAGTTGCGGGAATAAACAGCAGAACAGATGCAATTAGTTCAAATATTCCAATTCCAATTCTACCATAGGGTTCCAAGCCCAGCACAGTAAATATGTAAACACTTTCCGGTGAAGCTGAAAACTTAAAATAAAGTGTTTGTAACATGATCACGGCAGATATAATTGCAGCAACCCAAGAAATCCTATTTTCCTTTTTTGTCATAATTTTATTTATATAGTTTTTTCCAATTAGTATCTGCTTTTTGATTCAGGTTTTTCTCGTCTTTATTCCATGTTTTAAGAGTATTATTAAAATAGGCATTATAGAATAAATATAATTCCCCATTTACAATTTTAAAAGTTTCAGGATCAACCTCCACTTTTTCTCCACTTGAACCCATTGCATATGCACACCAACCTCCATAGGCAGGCTCATACTTT
>JANOBV010000413.1:0-6163 GCA_031411835.1 Bacteroidota bacterium
GTGGATGAATATCGCACGACACAAAAACAACGGATGAATATCCATCGAAGCAACTACACGTTTCAATTTAGTGCGATAAGTCTATTGATACCGTTAGCAAATGGACTTCATAACATGTTGAAGGCAGTTGAATCAAGAAGTACGGTGCGTTGGGGATAAGTACGACGCAGCGGGTATTAGTATTTAATGCCAATTTAGCGAAAGGAATCTGTTTTGCTAAAGCGAATGATTTTGTGCTAAGATTAATCGTTGAGTAGTGCATTCAAATGTACACTAGCGAAAAAAACATACAATGAAAAAACTTCAACTCTTAATATTGATCTCGTTATTCTCAGCTAGTACATTCGGACAAATAACTGATTGGGGGTTTGGATTCGATACTCCTGATCAGCTTTGGCGATTTTCGTTTGACACCACATCTAATCCAAATTGTTCGTGGCAAATTGGCCGACCTTCAAAATCAATTTTTTCTTCGGCTTATACAGCTCCAAATGCTATTTTAACTGATACTATAAATCCCGTTCCGGCAAATGATACCTCAATATTTTACATGAAGCATAATAGAGGTGTTTTGCAATTTCATATTTTTGTATTACACTTTTTATATCAAATGGATGGTGACTCCACTGACTTTGGCTCTATAGAAATTTCTCCGGACTACGGCCAAACGTGGATTAACATTTTGACTGAAGATACTACTTACCGCATGACTTGGCTTTCACCTAAACCAACTTTGAACGGTTCTACAAATGGATGGATGTGGTTCGATCTAGATATGAATGTATGGGCATCTACTGATTCCGGTTTGGGCGGAACAACATTTCCGACTTATATTACAGCAGATACAGTGTTGTTTCGTTTCTCATATATAACTGATACAAATTCCACTCCTCATGATGGATGGATGATAGATAATTTTTTCCTCGAAGATTGGGCAGAAGGAATTTCAGAAGATCAAAACAACAACTTGATATCTGTTTTTCCTAATCCATGTTCCGGCCAATTATATATTGAAAGGAATAAATTCAGCGACAAATCAAGAGTTCAAATATTTAACTATACCGGACAGAAACTTTACGATAATACAAATTTCATTGGAGAAGCGATTGACACCCGACAACTGACAAACGGAATTTATTTTCTTAAATATTCCGACACTGAGAATTTCTGTATTAAAAAGATAGTAATTGAAAATTGATGTTGGCTCTTAGTCAATGGTAAAAGTGTGGAAGGAAACTTCAAACGAAAAATACAGGTTTACTGATATTTGGTATAATAAAAAAGGTGCCTGGCAATTAATAGGTGCTAAAGATTATTTGCTGCCTTAAATACTTTTGACAAACTAAAAACTAAATAAACGGGGAAGCCGAAAACCGACCAGAGTACGCAATAAGCTAATTTAAATTATGCAAAAAATGAAAAACAGAATTCTATTCTTAACATTTACAGCAATGTGTTCTTTACTTGCATGTACGAATCAAACAAATCAATCAGCCGATTGCCAAAAAACTGTTGACAGCCTTGAAGCAATACTTAATATGGACCATTCTTCAGACATGGCTGCTATTATAAAAGCCGACAGTGCATGGGACAGGGCTTCGGAAGCAAAATCGGTTGAAGGCTGGTTAAGCTTTTATGCTGACGAGGCAATGGTGATGCCGCCGGGGGGAAATTTGTGTAAAGACAAAGCTTCACGGGAAGCATTTGTAAAATACTTGTTTGCTATTCCCGGAGAATCACTTCGGTTTCAGAGTAAAAAAGTTGAAGTTTCTCGCATGGGTGATCTTGGTTACGTTACGGGCGTTTTCCAATTTTCTTCAAAAGACGCGAAAGGAAATGATTACCATGAGACAGGTAAATACTGCGTGACATGGAAGAAGCAATTGGATGGAAACTGGAAATCCATTGTAGATATTTGGAATGCCGATGCGCCTCTGACAAATTAGTACGAACGCAGAACATGCAGATTAAAACAAATGAAAAAGAGAAGGGCTTTGGGAGGACTACAAAGAGTCGAGCTTAATATGAATATAGAAAGTAATCGATCAGTAGTGTTTCTAACCCTTCTTTTTTAAATTCTTTAATGCCTACTTCGATATCTCGAACCATAAGATTCAATTATTATAATAGCCAATTAATTGAATTATAAAACCTGATCAGCGGAATGTTTAACCGATTTATAAATGTAAATTTAATTTACTCTCTACCAATGTAATCGTGAAAATTGATTGAAAGCAAATTTACATTTGGAATTCGGATGAACATTCCAGCCATCGGGCAAATGATTTCTTTAATTTATTATATTGTTTTCAAATTTCGACAAACGTTTCATAAACTTTCCGGCCTTCTCTGACAATAATTGCAACAACTTCCTCAATGTCTTTTTTTGTCGTTCTGAAATTCACAATGCATGCTCTTAAGCAGTATTTGTCTGCGACAATTGCATTGGATAAAAATGTCTCGCCGCCTTGCTGCAATTTATTCAACAACGCTTCATTTAATTTATTTAAATATGTTTCGCCTTCGGTTCCTTTCATTGTAAAATCAGCTGGAATATATCTCAAAGTTGTAATGCTCAAGTTTTGAGTTACTGATTCAAGCTCCGGATGTTTTTGTGCTTCTTCAAATAACAATTTCGAAAGAGAAATATCATCTGTGATCATTTCTATGTAGCCATTCTTTCCGGCTTGTTGCAAGGCCATCCATACCTTTAGTGCTCTGAAGCCTCTTGAATTTTGAAAACCATATTCATAAAAATTTAGCGGCGGCTCGTCATTAGTGTTACTAAAGTTATAATATGCTGCATGTGTACTGTACGTGTCAATCAGATGCTGCGGATTTTTCACTATAGTACAACCGGCTTCAAGCGGAGCGTAAAGCCATTTATGAGGATCGAGTGCAATAGAGTCTGCTTCCTGAATTCCATCAAATAAACTTTTGTATTCCGGAACAACTGCAGCAGGAATTCCATATGCACCGTCAATATGAAACCATAGTTCGTGAGTCTTGCAAATCGCTGCAATTGCAGATAGATTATCTACTACACCTGTACTGACATCTCCTGCATTTCCAATTACTAAAAAAGGTTTCTTGCCCGACTTTATATCATCTATAATTGTTTGCGACAAAATATCGGTGTTCATTTTATTGTCTGCATCGGTTGGTATCCATCGAATAGAATTTGTACCATGCCCAAATAAAACAGCGGCCTTTTCAATCCATGTAT
Source organism: Bacteroidota bacterium (assembly GCA_031411835.1). Classification (GTDB taxonomy): domain Bacteria; phylum Bacteroidota; class Bacteroidia; order AKYH767-A; family 2013-40CM-41-45; genus JADKIH01. The sequence continues at coordinate 3,227 of JANOBV010000413.1, forward strand.
GTGTTGCCTTTGAACAATAGAAAACCATTTCATTTTTCGCATTTGTCAGACCATTTTCCTTTAAACCCTTTGGAGCCTTTGCTGTTCTTGCTGCTAAAAAAGCTGTGAAGTTGGCCATATTTCCTCCGCTTACTAATACTCCGCCATAAGTAGAAGGAACACCAATAAATTCCATTAGCCACTTCACCGTCTGCTTTTCAATAGCTGTTGCCATTGGACTTAAAATATTCGCTCCAACATTTGGATTTACTGTTGCTGCCAATAAATCTGCTAATGCACCTATCGGAGCCGGCGATGATGTTATGTAACCGAAAAACTTTGGATGTCCGTTAAATAGTGAATGGTCTAGTAATAGATCTGTTGCTTTGGAAAATAATTCTGAAGCAGAAGTTCCGTTTTCCGGTAAGGTAGCATTACCCAATATCTTTTGAATTTGCCCCGGAGTTTCCCCTGTAGTTACAGGCCTTTCATCAATGGTGTTAATAAAATCTGAAATAGTATCCACCAATTGATAACCAATTTTTCTAAAATCGTCTTTGCTGATTTCTATTGGCACACTTCGCTTTTGAGTCATAGTAATATTTGTTGCTGAAAATCAAATTTACTATTCTCGGGACAAAATAACAAACGGTTTTTAAACGGAAACAATATGCGTCGCTACTGTTTGGGTAAGGAGAGTGGGAAAGTATTGACGCTAAAGAAATCGCCGAGCGGGATTCTAGAAGTCTAGTTATTATTATGAAAAAACGGTAGGATAAAACTCTTCCGTTTTTTTTATGACCCAATTTCTCCTTTTATTTTTATATTTGGGTAAAATAATAATGCTGCGGCAATGCTAAACTTTTTGCCTCACCTATTGTCGCAGTGCAACTTCAAACATTTGAATTTTAATGGCTCTACCTTAGTACGAAAAATAAAAAGGATGATAAAGAAAGTATTAAAAGATGAATAAAATACATTTGTGTCGAATAGCTATTGTAATTGCAATATCAATTGCCTTATCATCTTGTAAAGTTGGCCGATTTGTGGTTTACAACTTTGCCGACATTAAAGATTATAAGAAATTTCCATCAAGACCATTAACGAGCAATGAAACTAAATTTAACTTCAATACAACTTCGAAAGGGGAATATCCAGATACTTTAAAATTAAATAATAAGTCTGTGGCTTTCGATAAGGTACTAGAAGATAATAAAACAGTAGCTTTTTTGATTATTAAAAATGATACAATTCAATATGAAAAATATTTTAATGGGTATACTCAAGAAAGTATTATCCCGTCATTTTCTATGGCAAAATCAGTAACATCTATTTTGATTGGTTGTGCAATTGATGATGGCTTAGTAAAATCTATTGATGAACCAATCATAAATTATATTCCTGAATTGAAAAAGAACGGTTTTGAAAAAGTTACTATTAAGCATGTATTACAAATGACTTCTGCATTGAAATTTAGTGAAAGCTATATAAATCCATTTGGCGAGGCTGCATCATTTTATTATGGAAGAAATTTGAAACACGAAACATTTAAATTGAAATTAAAAGGTCCACCAGGAGAAAAAACGGAATACGTTAGTGGAAATACACAACTTTTAGGTTTAATTTTAGAGCGCGCATTAAAAGGTAAAACGATTACGGAATATTTTCAAGAAAAACTCTGGACACCACTTGAAATGGAATATGATGCGTCCTGGAGTATCGATAAAAAAAATGAAGGAATAGAAAAAACGTTTTGTTGTATAAACGCAAGAGCAAGAGATTTTGCTAAAATTGGGCGTCTCTATTTGAATAAGGGAAATTGGAATGGTAAACAAATAGTATCCAAAAAATGGGTTGAAGAATCAACAAAAGTTGATTCTTCAGAAGGTAGCGTTGCTGAATATCAGTACCAATGGTGGTTGCCATCAAATGATGGTGATTTTATGGCTGAAGGAATATTAGGGCAATTTGTTTATGTTAATCCATCTAAAAACATTGTCATTGTAAGAATGGGTAAAAATTACGGTAGAATTAATTGGTCTGATTTATTTATTTTATTATCAAAATATAAAGCAAAATAAAATTCCCTGATCAGCGGAATGTTCAGCAGATTTATAAATGTAAATTAAATTTACTCTTAACCAAATGCAACCGTGAAAATTGTAAAATGTATGACGACAGTAATTTTGAGTGAAATGAATCAGCATGAGCATCCCCTCATGCTGATCCAAAGTGTCTTAAAATTTAAAACCTAATTTAGCATAGATCATCATACCGTTTCCTCCCATTTGAACTGCATCCCATGGTCCGGCCGGTTCGTTGTTATAGGCCCAGTATTTTGCATTCTTTACAACAGCTAAATCGGGATGAACGCCAAAAATGTTGTCGACACCAATACAGAACGTTGCTTCATTACATAGTTTGTAAGTAGCAAAAAGATCTGAGACTACTTTTCCGCTGTAGATATATTGATCAGCTACTCTTGATAAACCATCATCTGTTGGTACAGTTGGGTTAATTCCTAATCCATCTTCACCATAGCCAAGAATGGTAGTTTTGCCATAATACGTAAAACGTGTTCCGAAACTTAATTTGTGAATTCCATATTCCAGGCCTAATGCAAACTTAGATTCCGGAGCAGATGCCAAAATAAATTTCTGTTCGCGATCACTTAAAAAAGTTTGGCGATGTTCCGGAGTGTCATTTAATTTAGTTGGAACATTTATTTTGTCTATGGTCATCTTCTGGATATTCGCGGCTAATGATGAACGGAAGAAATGATCAGCCGCTACCTTTTTATATTCAATTACCAGATCAACACCTTTGTTTGTTGTGTTCACGGCATTGGCAAAAAACTGTGCAAGACTTGCACTAAGAGCATTTAATTGCGCAGCCAATGCAGGATCAAGAGTAGGGTCACTTGCATCGAATTGACCGGAAAGCACGACTCTGTCTTTC
>JANOBV010000414.1:0-1643 GCA_031411835.1 Bacteroidota bacterium
GAGTCACGTGCAACCAATCCTTCAAGACCTGTTCCCACAATTGGAGCTTCAGGGCGAAGTAAAGGTACAGCTTGACGTTGCATGTTCGATCCCATCAGGGCACGATTGGCATCATCATGTTCAAGGAATGGAATTAGTGAAGCGGCAATTGATGCGATTTGGTTAGGAGCGACATCCATTAGATTTACTTTCGTTGGTTCAAGAACCGGGAAGTCACCTAATTCACGAGCTTTCACTTTTAGATCGATGAAATTACCATGGTCATCAATCTTAGCATTCGCTTGAGCAATTACTTTATTATCTTCTTCTTCTGCTGTTAGATAAATAACTCCTTTTTCAACATCCACTTTTCCATCCGTAACTGTACGATATGGTGTTTCGATGAAACCAAGATTATTGATCTTCGCATATACGCAAAGTGAGGAGATCAAACCGATGTTCGGTCCTTCGGGAGTTTCAATTGTACACAAACGACCGTAGTGCGTATAGTGAACGTCACGAACCTCGAAACCTGCTCTTTCGCGAGAAAGACCGCCGGGTCCAAGTGCAGACAAACGACGCTTGTGAGTTATCTCAGCAAGTGGGTTGGTCTGATCCATGAATTGAGAAAGCTGATTGGTTCCGAAGAATGAATTGATAACTGAAGACAAAGTCTTCGCATTGATCAAATCTGCCGGCGTGAACACTTCATTGTCACGAACGTTCATTCTTTCACGGATTGTACGAGCCATACGTGCTAGTCCGACACCGAATTGAGAATATAATTGTTCTCCAACGGTACGTACACGACGGTTTGACAAGTGATCAATATCATCGACCTCCGCTTTTGAGTTGATCAATTGGATCAACTGACGAATGATTTCAATGATATCAGACTTAGTAAGAACTCGCGTATCATCTGCGATTTCAAGACCAAGTTTTTTATTGATTCTGTAACGACCTACATCACCAAGATCATAACGTTTATCTGAGAAGAATAACTTGTCGATAATTCCACGAGCTGTTTCTTCATCAGGTGGCTCCGCATTACGAAGCTGACGATAGATATGTTCAACGGCTTCTTTCTCAGAATTCGAAGTATCTTTCTGAAGCGTGTTGTAGATGATTGCATAATCGTTTGTATTCACATCCTCTTTGTGAAGGATGATCGACTTGACACCGGATTCGACGATAAGTTCTAAGTGGTGATCTTCAACGACTGTTTCACGTTCGATGATCACTTCATTTCTTTCGATAGAAACTACTTCACCAGTATCCTCATCAACGAAATCTTCCACCCATGTTTTCAAAACACGTGCAGCAAGACGGCGATTAAGAGCGTTTTTAATTCCGGATTTTGTTACTTTGAATTCATCGGCAAGACCGAAGATTTCAAGAATATCTTTATCCGTTTGGTAACCAATAGCACGAAGCAAAGTCGTTACCGGGAATTTCTTCTTACGGTCGATGTAAGCATACATGACATTGTTGATATCTGTAGCGAATTCGATCCAAGAACCCTTGAATGGAATTACACGAGCAGAATATAGTTTAGTTCCATTCGCATGGCGACTTTGTCCGAAGAACACGCCAGGAGAACGGTGAAGTTGAGATACAACTACACGTTCAGCACCATTGATAACGAATGTACCTTTTGGTGTCAT
>JANOBV010000415.1:0-4764 GCA_031411835.1 Bacteroidota bacterium
GCCGTTCCGGATTTATAATCCGGAACAATCGTGCTGTGGATTTTTAATCCACTTTTTATTCGATTCATAAGAAAATGTTAAAGGATCCAACATGAAAAAACGAATCCTCTTAAAAACGTAGCTCAAGTATTATACTTACACAAAAAAACTCTCCTCCTTCATAACCAAAAATATCCTTCCAAGGTAAATGGCTTTTTTTCATACCATCAACTCTTCTCTCCGCTCTCCTACTTCATCACAATTAATTTCGTTCTCAGAATTTCTAACCCATTTTCGATTCGTAATAAATAAACTCCATTCAACAGATCAGAAATATTCAACTTATTTACTCCATTAACAATTGTTTCTGATCTTACAATTTTCCCACTTGGAGAAAGCAGGATGAGAGTAAAATCCTCATTCGAAGAATTTGAAGTAATAGTAATTATCAATTCTCCGGATGATGGGTTTGGATAAATTGACGCATTCTTTAACTCCCACTTATTTATCCAAGTTGGATCTTCAAAAATAGTATCGGTAAAACAATTATTACAACCAAAGGAGTCCGTAACGCAGACAGTAAATATTCCAGGACCTAGTCCGGCAATCGAATCATTATAAATTGTTCCTGCAATAGGCATCATTGTTACTAAAAAAGGTGGCGTACCGGTAGATTGAAAATTAATTACACCATTGCTACAACCAATACAGGTAGTCGATTCAGTTGAATGCATAATTCCACACTGCAGAGTATCAATAAATAAACTACTATTCTCTGCACATGATCCTAAATAAGACTGAACACTGTGAGCCCCATAACAAACATTCACAAAAGTATAACCGCTATCTGAAGAAAAATAAACACAATTAGTATCATCGATACAAGAATAAGTCAAATTGCCTGGGATAAAATTTACCGGTACGATTTTAACTTGTCCGTCACATGAATCTATTGACGATACATTTGTTTTTATTATAGAAATATAATTTGGAGTTGATGGAGGATTGACGATTATAGTATCGGTAACAATACAACCAATGCTATTATCAATTGTATAAATTAGAGGTCCAATGCAGAGAGAATCAATATTGTAAATGAAATTAGGAGCTGAAACAAGACAAGAATCTCCTGTAGAAAAATGAAATGAATAAGGAAAATACGAATAACCGTAATCACGATTATAATAAAAACGAATTTGAGCATCACAACCACCAGGACAATTAGCCCAAACATCGCTTAATGGGTTGGCTTCTTTTCTAAAAAATATTCGATCAGATTTTCGCGCACAACCATTAACATCAGTACATCTCACATAAAAAGAGCTAAAATTTTGCAATTGAGTTGTCGTCAAATTGAAAGAATCAACTGTTGTTGTTCCTAGAAAATATGGAGAAGAAAAATCGTCATCTAAATATGAATAGCCATACCATAAATATAATGCAGAAGAATATGTGGTAGAGAGCATTCCGTCACAAGTTGATGTTATAATCGGTCGGATGCTAGGAGCTAAATAATTTATTGTAATAGAATCTCGATTTAGACATCCGTTAAAATTTGTGGTTGTTAAAATGAAAGTTCCATTCGTGTCGACAGAAATCGATTCTTGAGTTGAAAAAATAATTCCATTCAATTCCCACTGATAGGATTGATTTGATGGATTTACCGTTAGCCCTACGCTTTGACAAGCCAAAGTAGTATCAATATAATCAACAACAATAGAATCTAAATTGGTGGCATCGACATACACCATTATCTCAAATGTGTCAACAAGTCCATTGATATCTACTGCTATCAAAGTATATAACTGATTTGTCGTAGTACCAATGATCGGATATTGGGCTGTATCACTACTTAAGCCGGAATCAGGTACCCATGAAAAAGCAGTAAAAGTATTTAATGGATTATAGATTGCGGGCATAACAATACTATCAGCCGAACATTTTCGAATACTCTGCGGAAGTATGACTTGATTACTTACAGTAGTGAAATAATAGTACTCTTTGTAACCAGTGTAAGAATAACCTGGACCATCAGCATCATTCATTTCAACTAATGGAGTGATACCATCAGTCATATATTGAATATAACCGGTATTGACATATAGATCAGGAGTAAGATCAAGAAAATTTGTACGATGCGAAATAGAATCATAACTATATGCTGTACCTGACTGATAATTTGCAGAAAAATCTCCAAGGGGAGTCTCTCCTTTTTCAATTAAAAACCTTCCTAACCAATCATAGGTATTTACATAACGAGAACCATTAGACCATGGATCGGGGTTAATTGGATTGTACAAGTGCTTATAAATTGAAGTATCACGATTAGCTAAATCGCGCATGTGCAACTGATATTCCTGATAATATTTTTGAGTAGAAATTGAATAGGAAGTGTCAGTATACCATTGATTTCCCATTGCATACTCAGATTCCACAAAATAGGTTGGAACCCAAAATGAGCCTTTCCATAAATTATCTTCAACAAGAATTCTATTTCCATTTACATCGTAATTATAGTTTGTGAGGAAAGTATTTTCCCACGCTCCATTATTAAAAATTTCAGAAATTTTCTGACTTAGAGTTGAGCCAGTGTAATTATAGATGATTCGACTGATAGTACCCTGGAGATCAGTGATTATCATAACAACACTGTCGTTAGAATTATATGTATATGTTTTTTCAGAAAAAGGAACCCAAAAATTTTGGCTAAATGAAAATTGACTTGTAACACTTAATCGTCCTTGAACATCGAAATCATTATGATATCTACTCACCAGATTCCAAATATTATTTTCCCAACTCCAAACTGATCCTCCAATTTTTTTTCCCAATGCAAAACTATCCACCTCCATTCGACTAAAAACCATCGGATGGGAATCTGAAATACTCCGTTCAGTTCTAATAACAATTGAATCAGGAACTTGAGCAAAAAGCGCTTCAATTAATATCAAAAAGAATAAAAAGGGTAAACAAATTGATTTCATTTGAACACTATTGAATTTTAAAATAATTAATTTGAATTTCAGCCGTTCCGGATTTATAATCCGGAACAACCGTGCTGTGGATTTTTAATCCACTTAAAAAACTAAACTGTCGTAGCCTTAAGCAACCGAATCGTCTCCACCGGATCCTTACTAGAAAACACAGTATTCCCCGCCACAAAAACATCGGCTCCTGCTTTCAAAAGTGCAGAAGCATTTTTCAAATCCACTCCCCCATCAATTTCAATTTTTGCTTTCGAATTTGATTTGAGAATCAACTCTTTCAATTCGGAGATCTTTGCATACGTGCGTTCAATAAATTTCTGTCCACCGAAGCCGGGGTTCACACTCATCATACATATTAAATCAATGTCTGCAATTACATCACTCAACGATGAAACAGTTGTATGCGGATTAATAGCCACTCCTGCTTGCATACCAACTTGCTTGATCTGTTGAATAGAACGATGAAGATGAGTTGATGCTTCAATATGAACAGAAAGAATATCAGCTCCTGCATCTTTGAATTGCTGAATGTATCGTTCCGGTTGAACGATCATCAAGTGAACATCCAATGGTTTCTTTGCATGTCGCTTCAAAGCAGCGATAACCGGAAATCCAAATGAAATATTTGGAACAAAAACTCCATCCATTACATCCACATGAAACCAATCAGCTTCACTGTTGTTGATCATTTCAATATCACGTTGCAGATTTGCGAAATCGGCGGATAAAACGCTGGGGGCTACTATTACTGACATCTTCTTTTAACTAATATCTAATAGTGAATAACTAATAATGAAGTGAAATGAAGTGAAGTGAAGTGAAGTGAAGTGAAGTGAAAAATTTACAGCTATTGAAGGAAATGAATTCCTTATGCAAAATGTCAATTTTTCATTTTATTTCACTTCACTTCATTCTACTTCATTCTACTTCATTTTATTTTATTTCACTTCATTCTACTTCATTTTATTTCACTTCATTCTACTTCATTTCATTTTTAATTCAATTCGGCGTAATCTTTAAGATACGCAAACCGCGTTGTAAGTTTTCCATCTTTCAGAATAGAAGCCCGATCAATAATCGACGGGTCTTCGTTACCGAACAATGAAGGTAGTAATCTTTCAATTAAATGTTTTCCGAACCCGTCTGAAGCATCGCGAGGCAATTCGCAGGGAAGATTATCGACTGCCATAATTGTGATCGCTTCTTTATCGAATGAACCAATAACTTCTTCTGTCAATGGATTGTATCCATAGAATTTATCATCGATCGTACTTGATTTCGTTGTTGATGGAATACTTCCATCAATGTCACAAGTAACATCAGCAATTACACTGATTCGGAAATCAGGATCACGCATTCTGGATTTTGAGAACATAATGTCAGCTCGTGGATCCCAAAACGTAGCATGAATAAGCAAGTCTGTTACAGATGCAAAACTATTCAAGTCACTGAAAGTACATCTGAAATCTTCCGGTTGATGATGGAAGTCGAAACTACTGAATGGCGATTTATCTTTCGCTTCAAAATAATCGTGCGAATGAAGTTGAACATAAACGGGTTCGCGGAATGTGTAATTCAAAAATTCGTATGGCGTAACTTTTCTGAGATTCAATGCACCCATTGTTTCGCATGCACCATTGGCAACTCTACCTCCGCCGGTCACAACAACTTTTATATTCGGGAAATTTACTTTCTCTAATTCAGAAAATAATTCTCTTTTATCGTGACAAAGATGAGCCGGTTTTAGATCAAACATTTTATATTTTAATCCATATGCCATGATGCCATTATAAGCACC
>JANOBV010000416.1:0-2675 GCA_031411835.1 Bacteroidota bacterium
ATTCAGATTTTCCGTGGTATTTTGTGAATTTGTTTTCTTAATTTTTAAATTTTAACACAATAACACATGTTCACAAAAGACCACGGAATGTGTTAGTTTTTATTCAATAGAATTTTTTCGTCCCCAACTTTTAAGAGATACATCCCCGAACTCAAAAACTCAATATCAAGTTCAAATAGATTTTTTCCTGAAACAATTTCTATTTCTTTTTCAAGAACCATTCTACCTGAAAGATCATAAATAGAAATTAGCGAATGTTGTTGCTCCTCCGAAACTCTATCAATACTAATTGAAACTTTATCGATTGCCGGATTTGGATAAACGACGAAAGAATTTTCAGTTACATCAGGTTTGCGAGTTCTTAATGGTGTCCCAAATACTAGCGGAGCAGAATAACTCGATTGCGGACTTGCATTACAAACCGAACGCACTTGCCATTGATAAGTTGTATTTGCTGCAAGTCCTGTTAACGTTGTTCCATTTCCACCTGTACCCGGGATTTTTTTCCAGAGATAATTAGTAGTTCCATTCACAGAATAACGAATCAAGAATGTATCAGCAGAAACATATTGCGTCCAACTTACATCAGCAGAATTATTTGTAATGTTCGATGTGGCAAGTCCTGTTGGAATTACACAAGCAATTGGAACTGCAGATGTAGTAAATGTGATCGTGCGACTATAACCGGTCGATACACCTGTGCAAATTGAGCTGATCACAACAACATAAGTTGTATTAGGATACAATCCTGTTAACGTTGCAGAATTACCTGCCGTACCCGGTTGGTTTAGATAAATAAAACTAAACGATCCTTGAACATTATATCGTATCCTGAACGTATCTGCACTAACTAAATTTGTCCACCCGATCAATGCAGAAACATTTGTAATATTTGTTGCAGTAACATGGTGAGGTCGTGCACATGCAATAGGAATATTCAATGTTGTAAAGGTCGACGAAGTGCTATAGCCTGAACTTACTCCTGAACAAATAGAACTTACTTGATAATTATAGATTGAATTTGGCAGAAGATTATTTATCGTAACACTACTTCCACCTGAACCATTAACATTGATGTATTCATTAATTCCACTTCCAAGTTCACTATATCGAATTCTGAAAGTATCAGCAGTAACATAAGGCGACCAGCTTAATGTAACGCTTGTGTTTGTGGTGTTAGTTGATGAAAGTCCCCAAGGTCTAACACATGCTACAGGAGTTGATAATGTAACGAATGAATATACCGGACAATATCCGCTGCTAACACCACTACAAATTGAACTGATCTGAACATTATAAGTTGTAGCAGGCGATAAATTAGTTAATGTATAATTATGTGCTAATGCACCATTCACATTTATGTATCTGTTATTTCCATTTCCGAATTCTGAATAACGAATTCTGAAAGTGTCTGCAACTATAAAATTTGTCCAACTGATATTCGCTGAAATATTTGTGATCGATCCTGCTGCAACTCCATAAGGACGACCGCAATTTATCGGAGTCGATAATGTTGTAAAATTAAATGGCGCACTGTATCCGCTGCTAACTCCTGTGCAAATTGAACTGATCTGAACGGTGTATGTTGTTCCGGGATTTAAATTTGAAAGTGCCGCTGTGTGTGGTGCAGGCGAAGTCGAATTAATATATCTATAGTTAATTGTATTCTGTTCTGAATAACGAATTCTGAAAGTATCAGCCGAAACATAATTTGTCCAAAGAATATTTGCAGTTGTATTTGTAATTGAACTCGATGAAATTCCGTATGGACGAATACAAGGAACAACTGTACTACCGGTAGTGAATGTAACAACAGGAACACTGTATGTGCTACTAATAGCACCATTACAAATTGTGCTGATATCAACATCATATGTTGTAGCGGGTAAAAGATTGATAAGCGAAGTACTCGTAAGTCCGCTTGCACCTGCAACATCTTTATAGAAATATGTACTTCCTGTTTTGTAACGAATGCGGAATGTATCAGCGACAGTTGGACTTACCCAATTGATCGTTGCAGAAGTATTTGTAATTGCAGTGGCAGAAACTCCGGTTGGAACCGGGCAAGAATTTACTTGTGGAACAAGGAAACCATTTGACAATACATGAAAGACCGGATTTATAAACCATGGTACCGGATTTTCATATGTAATCACATTAACATCGTACCAGCCGAATGGAGCACCAGCCGGTATCGTAAAATTAGTAATGAAGCTGTCGTCATAATAAGGAAAAGTCGGTAAAGTGTTCCATTGAGATATGGAATAACTGTCGGTGTAAATTATAGTTGAACCTTGTTGCAAATAAATATCCGATACTCCCATTGAAGGCGAACTTGTATACATTGTTCCGCTTGCAAGTGTAATAGTAGTTGTTATCGTTTGCCCCCTGTAAGCGCTTGAAGGACTAATAGACACAACTTGAGCGTTTGCAAAAGAATATAAAAAGAACAGAGAGGATACGAGTAGTAGTTTTTTCATGAAATGATTCTTTGGGAGATTTTATCTGGTTATAAAACTATAATTTTAAAATCAATTTCATAAAGAAATATATTACTTTTTGGTAAATGAATGGGAATTGATGTTCTCTGAAGCGTATCCTTAGGTAAAAATTCTATAGGTCAAAGGTCAGAGGTCAAAGGTGACTTAGCCTGACCTTTGACCTCTGACCTTTGA
>JANOBV010000417.1:0-4767 GCA_031411835.1 Bacteroidota bacterium
TCTTTTAACTTCTCACACATTTTTTTACCAAAATCAAATGAGTGCACGCGGTGTACAAGAGCTGACAATGCATCAACCGGTTCGCCATTCAGACGAATATCTAATTTCACTAAATCGCTTTGATGATAACCGATTGGGTGATAATCGAATGATGCATATCCTTTACTGATCGATTTTAATTTATCGTAGAAGTCAAATACGATCTCTGCTAGTGGCATGTTGAAAGTCAATTCAACTCTGTCTGTTGTAAGATATGATTGTCCCATGATAACACCACGTTTCCCAATACACAATGTCATGATCGAACCCACAAATTCTGCTTTGGTAATGATCTGCGCTTTGATGTAAGGTTCTTCGATGCGATCCAGATTATTTGGCTCAGGCATTTCAGAAGGATTATGGATATCATGAATAGAACCATCCGTCATGTATGCTTTGTACGACACGTTCGGCACAGTCGTGATCACAGTCATGTTGAATTCGCGTTCCAAGCGCTCTTGAATGATCTCCATGTGCAACATTCCCAAGAATCCGCAACGGAAACCGAAACCTAATGCAACTGATGACTCCGGTTGAAATACTAATGAGGCATCGTTCAACTGTAATTTCTCAATTGACTTACGTAACTCTTCGTACTCGTCTGTATCGACCGGATAAATTCCGGCGAATACCATTGGCTTCACGTCTTCGAAACCTCTGATGGCTTCAATACATGGGTTATCTTTTGTTGTTAGTGTATCACCAACTTTTACTTCAGCTGCTTCCTTGATTCCGGAAATGATATATCCTACATCGCCTGTTTTGACAACGTCACGACTTTCTTTTTCCAGTTTTAAAATCCCGATGTCATCGGCGTTGTATTCTTTTCCTGTTGCGAAAAATTTCACGCGATCACCTTTACGAAGCTCTCCTTCCATTACTCTGAAATAAGCAATGATACCACGGAATGAATTGAAAACTGAATCGAAGATCAATGCTTTCAATGGACCATTCGGATCACCACTTGGTGCAGGAACTCTTTTTACGATCGCTTCTAGAATATCAAAAATACCTAACCCAGTTTTTGCTGATGCGGGAATAATAGAATCTCTGTTGCAACCTACTAGATCAACGATCTGATCTTTTACTACTTCGGGATCTGCTGAAGGAAGATCAATTTTATTTAATACCGGAATAATTTCTAGTCCGTGTTCGAGAGCGAGATATAAATTTGAAATTGTTTGCGCTTGAATTCCTTGTGCAGCATCGACGATCAACAATGCTCCTTCGCAGGCCGCGATTGATCTTGATACTTCGTATGAAAAATCGACGTGACCGGGAGTATCAATTAAGTTAAGAGTGTATTGCTCGCCTTCGAAATTGTATTGCATTTGGATTGCATGACTCTTGATCGTGATTCCTCGTTCACGTTCAATATCCATATCGTCAAGGACCTGAGCTTTTTCGTCTCTTTTGCTGATTGTTTTTGTATACTCCAGCAATCGATCGGCTAATGTGCTTTTACCATGGTCAATATGGGCAATAATGCAGAAATTTCGGATATTTTTCACTTTCGGGGCAAATTTATTAGAAGGATTGCGAAGGTAGTGAAATTCTGTGGTTTTTCTGCGAAAGACTGTGAGTTGATTACTGTGTGTTTTCACCCGCAGATTTTTCTCTGAAAATGATGATGTTTGTCATTCCTGTGTTTTTCTTCTCCCGCAGATTTTGCAGATGAAGGCGCAGATAAATACGCAGATGAAGGCGCAGATTTTTTTTCAATTTTAATATGTCTTTCATTTTAGACAAATTTTCAGAAGGTCTCAATTTTAAATGCGAACTCTTGAAAAATTAAAACCCTAGATCTGCGATTTAATCTGCGTATTTATCTGCGCCTTCATCTGCGTAAATCTGCGGGAAATTTTATGCCTTATCATTTTTTTATGCAATCTCATTTAGAGCTGATTCACTTTTCTAAAAATGCCCTCTTTAATTTCTTGAACATTAAAGTTCACCAATATGCCATGTTTCAAATTTGATAAACGCAGATAAGTTATTACTTGCTTATGATGAACTTCTGCTAAATTCTCAACTGACTTCACTTCAATAATCACCTTATTTTCAATCAAGAGATCCATTCTATACCCTAAATCTAGTTTTTGAGTATCATAATAAAACGGAACACCAACTTCGAGCTTTACATTAAGATTTACCTTTTCAAGCTCATGCTTCAAAGCCAAAACATAAACTGATTCATATAGTCCTGGACCTAAAGAATTATACACTTTGAATATTGCTCCACGAATGTGGTATGAGATTTCATTTTCTGTCATTCAACAAAAATACTTCAGAATAAAAAACGAAAATATCAAAAGACGATGTTACATATTAAACTAAACAGCACAGATGTATTAAAAAACTTTCTTTGCTATTCGGCAAGTGATCTCTGCATTTCCCATTGTGTAGTAATGCAAACAAGGAACGCCGGCTTTTTTTAATTCGATGGATTGATTGGTGCACCACTCGATTCCTAGTTCTTTAACTTCTTTGTCGCTTTTGCATTTATCAATTGCATCGGCAAGATCTTCGGGAAGATCGACGTGAAAAACTTTTGGGAGAACAGTTGTTTGTTTTCTTGTTGTAACCGGTTTTAATCCGGGAATGATTGGAACATTGATTCCATTCTCTTTACACTTTTCTACAAACTCAAAATATTTTCTGTTATCAAAAAACATTTGCGTTACAATAAATTGCGCACCGGCATCAACTTTCGCTTTAAGATAACGCAAATCAGTTTTTAAATTTGGAGCTTCAAAATGTTTCTCCGGATAACCCGCTACACCAAAACAAAAATCAGACGGAGTTACTTCTTGCAATTCTTCATCGAGATACATCCCGCGATTCATATTCGAAACTTGTTGCACAAGATCAAGAGCGAATTTATGTCCAAAAGGATGTGCATCAAAAGCTGACTCAGATTTAATTGCATCGCCTCGCAACAACAATAAATTATCTATTCCTAAATAACTTAATTCAACCAATGCATTTTCTGTTTCTTCTTTTGAAAATCCTCCGCAAATAATATGCGGAACAGGATCAACTTTATAATAATTCAAAATAGCTGCACAAATACTCACCGTTCCCGGACGTTTACGAATAGAAAACTTTTCAAGCAATCCATTGTCACGCTTTTTATAAACATACTCTTCACGATGATAAGTCACATCCACAAATGCAGGATGAAATTCCATGATAGGATCAAGAATATCATAGATACTTCTGATGCTCTTTCCTTTTAGTGGTGGAAGGATCTCAACTGAGAAAAGCGTGCGGCCTGTGTTTTTTGAGAGGTGTTCGGTGACTTTCATTCTTTATTGGTGAGTAGTAAGTGGTAAGTGGTAAGTGGTGAGTGGCAGAGGGTTCGTTATTTCAGATCGGTTACTTCGAATTCAATTAATAATGAATAATTAATAATGGCTTATATCCTATGAGACATTCTAATTACCACTAATCGTACAATCCTCATTATTAATTATTAATTTTTAATTCATTATTCAGCTAAAGACATGAATTTACCGACGTACTTGCCGATAATATCAAACTCAATATTCACATCATCGCCAACTTTTAATGTATGGAAGTTTGTGTATTCCCAAGTGTATGGAATGATTGCAACAGAAAAATTACTTTTTTCTGAATCAACTACAGTCAGACTTACTCCATTGATACATGCTGATCCTTTCTCTACTGTAAGATGCATTGGCGATGGAGCGTAAGAAAAGTAAATTCTCCAGCTTCCTGTTTCGTTTATGATCTTATCGACTCTTGCAGTTGTATCAACGTGGCCTTGTACAATATGTCCGTCGAGACGGCCATTCATTTGCATGCAACGTTCAAGATTTACTTTGTCGCCCACTTTTAATTTGCCGAGATTTGTTTTGATCAGTGTTTCATCGATTGCAACTACATCGTATTTATTTCCTAAGATATTTACAACTGTCAAACAAACACCATTATGTGCTAAACTCTGATCAACTTTCAATTCAGCAGTAAATGAACATTCGAAAGTGAAGCGAAGGTTTGTTCCTTCTCTTTCAATAGCACATACTTCTGCCATACTCTCGATAATTCCGGTGAACATAGGTTGTTAGTTATGTCGTATTAATTGAATCGTGCCATGCAACTCTTGCACATCTTCGCCAAATATACGATAGAAATGGACTTTGCAGGTATAAAAATATACGCCGCTTACGCAATCTGAATTTGACTCTTGATCTTTTCCATCCCAAAGAACATCTTTATTCGTTGTCTCATAAACAATTTTTCCCCAACGATTGAAGATTTTCATTTCAATGCTTTCTACATTTTTATATGGCGGACAAGTTGTGGATTGATATTCAGGAGCAGTGGTATTATCACATGGATGGAAAATATCATTTGCACCATCACCATCAGGGGTAAAAACAGAAGGAAGAACAAACTGACGGCAAGTGTCAACACATACTGCAATTGCATTCAAAGTTTCATTTCCAACAGAATCAACACCAGTAACTTTATAACAGCCGGAAATGATAGAAAGATTAGAATGTAAATATGTAGTAATGTTTGGATCAGTTATTGAATCAATTCGTTCAAAGTTTGATGAATCTTTAGGTGAATAATAAATATAATATTTAAGTACATCATCAGAACAAACTGTATTCGGATTGATCCAAGAAAGGAAATTTGAATTGTTACCACAATCTGACATTACCGTTAACTCTGTTGCACATGGCGGAACATTGTCAA
>JANOBV010000418.1:0-10383 GCA_031411835.1 Bacteroidota bacterium
ATTATCGAACAAAATCAGCTGTGAGCAACTTAACACAAAGATTCATTACAGGATTTATTGGAGTAGCAATCGTTTTGGCCGCTATTCTTTATAGTCAATTTACTTCACTACTACTGATCACTTTTATTTCGAGTATGTCGCTTTTCGAATTTTATAAGCTGACAAAAAACGATAACATCAAACCGCATATCGCGCTTGGAATTGCAACCGGAGTTATTCTATTTCTACCATTGACGTTCGGAATATTCATGCCAAATATTAATTTACTTCCATTACTTTTCATTCTGCCTTATTTAATTTTCATTCGCGAACTTTATACAAAATCAGAAAAGCCTTTTACAAATATTGCATACACCATTCTCGGAAACATTTACATTTCTGCTCCCATGTTTATGTTCTTTCTTATTTCATTTCATGGAACAGGTGAAGAATATAAACCAATGAATCTTCTCGGTTATTTTTTCATTCTCTGGGCAAATGATATTGGCGGTTATACAGCAGGACGAATTTGGGGTAAACACAAAATGTTCGAACGAATCAGTCCAAAGAAAACATGGGAAGGTTTTGTCGGCAGCGGGATCTGCGCAATTGGAATTGCATTTCTTGTAGCTCATTATTGCACAGCGTTCACATTAACACAATGGCTCATCATTGCTTCCATAATTTTCATCACAGGTGTACTTGGAGACTTAGTTGAATCGATGTTCAAGCGAAGTCTTGTTATAAAAGACTCCGGTTCATTACTTCCCGGTCACGGCGGATTTTTAGATCGGTTTGATGCACTTTTTATCTCTGCGCCGTTTGTGTTTTTTTATTTGAGTTTATAGTTTAATAATCAGAGTTTCAAATTATATTTGAAACAATTGCAATGATCCGCGCCGAAATAATTAATAAAATAATTCTATGCTTGTTTTTTTGTCAGATAGTGACAATAAAAACTCATGCACAATTTATTTTGATCAAGGACAGCATCAATCATGAAAAACCGATTGGGTTCATTTATAAATCAAGCAACTCAAATAATAATCAAAAAATATTTTCGAATTGCAGAATTGAACATTCTTCGGACTCTACAAAATTTCTCACCAGAGAATATTCGAATGCTTTCGACACTAATGCAAGATTCACAATTTATAATGATTCAGGAGTTGTAGAGAGAAAATTTGAAGGCCCTAATTTGTATGGTATTATACTCAGAAATGATGGCGCAATTATAATTTATGGCTGCTATCATTCATATGCAATCCTGCTTGACACATATTTTTACGCATATAATAATGATGGTACACTAATTCGCTCTTCGCCAACTACATTCGGACCATCTATTACTGTCAATCTTTTCGACAACGAAAACTATTTATTTTTTATGGCTGACTCAATTGGCGGTAATTTAATTTCAAAGAAAAGATATGTTATGGTTTATGATAAAAATTTCAATTTGTTAAGCAAAAGCATCTTCGATGATGATCATTCAAAGCACTATTTTCAACTTGACTCAATTGACGAACAAAATAAATTGATTCATTTCTTTTATACTGATCGACAGAACAAAAGAGAAAAGGAATTCAAGATGACCTATTCAGGAAAGATCACAAATTAAGACCTCTTTTGATTGGATTAATATGCTTTTGTCATTAGCACTCCTTGGCTAAAGCCAAATCATGCATCTATCTTTTAATCCGTCAGCTAAAGCAGACGGCAATGAAATTGTTGGACAAGAACTTCTTATTATTTCGACAACTAGAACTTAATGGTAAGAGAAAATTTTACAAGTATCAGCATTAGCTGATGATATTAAAACTAATGAACAAAGTTTGCTTTTAATACTGGCAACTTTAGCCGATTATCAAGCGCAATTTTTATTGCGGTCAGCTTTAGCTGAAGGCAATAAAATTGATGGACAAAGGCTGCTTTAATTACTGCCAAACTTAGCGATTTGACAAGCGCGACTTTTATTACCGTCAGCTTTAGCTGACGGACTAGCGCTAAGTATACTTCCTTGGCTTTAGCCAAATTTCCGACGCTAAACTAAAAGCATCAATAAAACCCCAAATCACCGTTTATTTGACAAAAATCAACTAAGTATAATAGACTGACTTGCAATTATTTGCGGATATTAGGCCCCGCAAACCCGCATCGTTATTAAAAATGTCCTACCTTCGCAGCCCTAATAATTCACAATGATTACTCAGGTAGAAAAACAAAAAATGTCAAAAGACACGACAAATCCGTACGAGTCAATGATCAGACGTTTCGATGTCGCTGCAAAGATCATGAATCTGGATGACGACACTTACAACATTCTGAAAACGCCGCACAGACAATATCTGTGTAGCCTTCCTATTAAAATGGATAGTGGCAAAATTCAGGTATTCGAAGGTTATAGAATCGTGCACAACACGAGCCGCGGTCCTTCTAAAGGTGGAATCCGTTATTCAATGGATGTGAATCTTGATGAAGTAAAAGCTCTCGCTGCTTGGATGACATGGAAATGTGCTATCGCTGACATTCCTTATGGTGGTGCGAAAGGTGGAATCACTGTTGATCCGTCTAAATTATCAGAGGGTGAACTTGAAAGATTAACACGTGCTTATACTGCTGCTATGTCAGACGTATTTGGTGTCGACAAAGATATTCCTGCTCCCGATGTTGCAACTGGCCCTCGCGAAATGGCTTGGATCGTTGATGAATACTCAAAACTTAAAGGCGCTTTCACTCCGGGAGTTGTAACAGGTAAACCGTTACACCTTGGTGGTTCAGAAGGTCGTGTTGAAGCAACCGGTCGTGGTGTTACAGTCGCTGCAATGGAAGCGATGAAGAAAATTAAAATGGATCCTAAGAAAGCAATTGGTGCTGTTCAAGGTTTCGGTAATGTTGGCTCTATCACTGCAAAACACATGGATGAACACGGTGTTCGTATTGTTGCGATCAGTGATCATACAGGTGCTTTTTATAATCCGAAAGGAATCAATATTGAAAAAGCAATTGCTTACAGAAATGCTAATCATGGCGTGCTTAAGGGATTTGCTGATGGTACTGAAATAACAAACGAAGATCTATTGACATTAGATGTTGATGTTCTTTGTCCTTGTGCATTGGAAAATCAGATCACTGCTGCAAATGCAGATCAGATCAAAGCGCAATTAATTGTTGAAGGAGCAAATGGTCCTATAACTGCCGGAGCTGACGAGATTCTTACTGCAAAAGGAATTATTGTTGTTCCTGATATCCTTGCAAATGGTGGCGGTGTAACCGTTTCTTATTTCGAGTGGACACAAAATCGTTTCGGTTATTATTATCCGGAAGACGAGATCAACAGACGTGCTGACCGATATATGATCAATGCATTTAAGAATGTATGGACCGTTGGCGAGAAACACAAAGTATCATTGCGTATTGCAGCATACATCTTTGCTCTCGAAAAAGTAACAATATCACTTAAATCAAGAGGAAGCTACTAATAAGTAACTACATAATTTATAAAAAAAGGAGATTGTTATCTCCTTTTTTTTATTTTGCACCCATTCCTAATCAGTAAAGACACAAAAAATGACCATTCACAAAGAAGGATTTGCATCATTGGCAATTTCAGCCATTGTTTTACTTGCGATCAACATTGCTGCCGACATATTTATTAGCCCGGAATATGCCTGGATCAATACAAGCATCATTATTATATCAGTAATTCTCCTCTTAATAGTGCTACAATTTTTCCGTCATCCAAGTCGGAAGTTGACAAAGAACGAAAAGTACATCATCGCTCCGGCAGATGGCAAAGTTGTCGTGATCGAAGAAACACTAGAGACAGAAGTTTTGAAAGATCGTCGAATTCAAGTTTCTATTTTCATGTCACCGTTAAATGTGCACGTAAACAGATATCCCATCAGTGGACAAATTACTTTTTCGAAATATCATCCCGGATTATTTTTAGTTGCATGGCATCCTAAATCGTCAACAGAAAACGAGCGCACAACAGTCGTTATTGAAAACGGAACAAAGACTCCAATTCTCCTTCGCCAAATTGCCGGTGCATTAGCTCGCAGAATTGTTTGTTATCCGAAAGCCGGTTGGATGGTTAAACAAGGTGAAGAATTAGGATTTATTAAATTCGGCTCACGTGTAGATCTTTTTTTACCGCTTGGAACGAAGATAAAGGTGGGGATGAATGAGAAGGTTTTGGGTGGGGTGACGGTGCTTGCCGAACTTCAGTAATTAAATTAATAATGCACAATTAATAATAGCGCATCTGGATCAGTTTAACTTTTCCGATTCTTTATCATTTATGAAAATTGATGACAGATGTTAACTTTTGTTTTATTCACAGTCGCATTAACCGGTTTCGTTATTTGGGGGATCTTCAAATTAATTTTTGATAAAAAAATTTCTGAACAACAGAAAACAGATATAAAACTAGGGTTTTTATTTGCGGCAATTTGCATTTCAATAGTTTACTTCATGTTTATATGATTATTTATTATTTCAAACTAGCTTACTACATTCATTTTGCCTATCCGCATTATTAATTTTTCATTATTAATTAGTCGTGTTTCTCATACGGAAACGGATCCGCAAACCTCCTATCATACAAAAATGTTTTATCCGTCAAGGTTCTTAAAAAAATAATCAAATCGATTTTTTCTGATTCTGTCATGCCCGTTGTTTTTGCAAGACTTTTATCAAAACCTGTCGAGTAAAATTTCCCATCAGAATAATGGCTCCCCACTTCTTCCAACGTATTAAATCGGCCATCGTGCATATACGGATACGTCATTGCAATATTTCTAAGTGAGGGCACCTTGAATTTGTATTTATCTGATTCAAGTCCTGTAATTAATTTTCTTCCCACATCATTCAACT
The DNA here is from genome assembly GCA_031411835.1 of Bacteroidota bacterium. GTDB lineage: Bacteria > Bacteroidota > Bacteroidia > AKYH767-A > 2013-40CM-41-45 > JADKIH01. The sequence continues at coordinate 4,858 of JANOBV010000418.1, forward strand.
TCGCATCAGGAATAATTCCATTGTTTCTGTAGCTATTATCTGTAAACAATGGCTCCTTATGACAGTTCTCACATCTAGCGCGAAAAATCTTCAAGCCATTCGTTTCGTTTTCATTGAACGTTTCTTTTCCTTCAAGAACTTTATCATATTTAGAATCACTTGAGATCATCAGTCCAACAAATTGCGAAAGTGATTTCATCATGTTGCTAGTTGTAATAATTGAATCTCCGAAAGCTTGTTTAAATAATCCCGGATAGACAGAATCTCTTTGCAACTTATTGATCACATTTTCCAATGTCTCCCCCATTTCATCTTCACTTGTCATTGGAACAATTGGTTGAAGATCCAAATGATTTACTCCGCCGTCGGCCATGTATGTATCTTTCCAGATCAAATTTTGAATTGCAGGAACATTTCTTTTTCCAATTCTATTTCCTACACCGTGACTTAATGCATGGTCAATATGCGCAAAAGCTGCAAACCGTAAATGACAACTGGCGCACGAAGTGAAATTATCTTTCGAAAGAAGCGGGTCATAAAAAAGTCTTCGGCCTAATTTAAATGCTTCCGGCGAAAGCTTATTCTTCTTGAAATCGTAAACCGGTTTTGGAAATCCTTTTGGAATAACTAATTCAACATCCTTTTGCTCTATTGCATAAAACGGATTATCACTCACGAAACCATTTAAGATGACGAGTAATAGAATTGAAAAGAAAACAATACGCAGTTTTGTTAATCTCATCTTTCTAATAAGAAATGTTGTTGGTTGTAGGTTTGTTTTTCATTTCGGAAAGTAGGTTTCAGGTTGACAGGTTTGAAAGTTCGCTACCCCAAAAAGGCAAACGACTTTGTTCAAATCCGCCAAATCCGCTTTCTGAATTCCGAAATTCATTTTTCATTCTTCATTTTTCATTTTTTTCATTTTCTTCAATGATGCTAAACATATCACAATAATTATCCGCAATCATTTCCGCATTATTAAAATCAGCAACTGACGACAACACAGAAAAATCTATTGTTGTAGGTCGCTTTAAGATCTGCCCAACATCAGTTTTGATTGTTACTGTTTTGCTTCCTGTTCTTTCAGTTAGATAATTCACATCGACTAAATCCAATGTCACCTTACGAATAGCATTCGCCGGTTTTTTATAGCCGCCAATATGGTATTCAAACATTCCTGCAGGAGACTTTGATAATTCAGAATGTCCTTCTAGTTTCAAAAAAATATAACCGGTATTCCAAGCCCAGAACATTCCATTGATCGGATCGAGTGCTCCTTCTTGAAGCCCGCTGCAATTATGCAAACTATCGACACCAATCAAGAAGGAAATCGATTTGTAATTTCCGGGCGGAATCGATTTCAACGTAATCTCTCCCGAATTTTTAATATCCTGATTGATCAAATGATAATTGTCAACAGAAAAAACGTTTCCAAAATAATCAAGCAATTGAATATTGCCAATATAGTGCTTGAACTTCGAAACAGTATAAGGTTGTCCAAGTTCATTCTTATACTCTTGGTTATTTAAAACAAGCAGCTCATCTCCCACATAATTTCGGAAGATGAGCTGCAGTTCATTTCCATTTTCCGAAAAAACCTGAGTCGTGCTGATCAGACAATTCAGAAATATGAAAAATAATATTCTCATTAATTTACTTTTATGATCCTTTGGACAATTCTTTTATTTGCGGATGTAAGATAAAGAAAATATGTTCCTGTTGTATAGCTCGTAAAATCGAATGTATAGCTAATACTTGGCTGCATATGATCCTGAGAAAACAAAAGCTGCCCTCTGATATCGTAGATTTCAGCTTTTATATTATTTGCACTTTGCGGATCAAAATAAATGAATGCATAATCTTTTACCGGATTTTCCGCCAAGGTATATTTAATGTCGCCTGACACATTGTTTATTCCGGTTGTACCCGTGTAGATTGTTGTTGCCTCTGTTATAGTATTATGGCCACTGCCCATTCCGGTATTTCCTGCTTGCACGACTCCATAATAAGTTCCATAAAATGTATAAGGAAATTGCGGAACTCTGTTCTGATCGATAGTGACAAAATATGCATATGTTCCTGCCGGATAATCAGGTGTAACACAAAAACGTCCGTTACGTTCATCAAGATCACCTGTACCTGAAACGTATGTATAATCTTCAATGAAACAACCATTCGGATACATTCCTCCAACAGCAGGACCATTCGTACGGGTAGTTGCAGTATTTAAAACGTAACTACTTTGCATTCTTTTAATCGCTCCCGTGCCATTCACATTTGTATATGAATATGCTCCATAGATTGGAAATCCATCGAAAGCATAACCTATGATTGGCGAATGAACTGCGCTATCCAAATCATTATACAAGCATGTTGGACTTACATGATGATGATACTCGCCTTGTTGTTGCGGATGTCCGAGACAATTATCAAATCCATTTCCTTCCCAGTAATATGCATTGCGATTCCAAATTCCCTGATTGTTGTATGATTGCGCATCAGAAACATTAAACACACTAACACCATTCGACCAAACACCAATGTGTCCTAAACCAATAGCGGTAGGAGTTCCGGTATTTTGTTGTGGATTACGAGTGATCTTGAAAACAAAATTCTGATTGCTTGCTACATTCGGATTTCCTGTCCAAGGACCAATACTATATCCCGGAATACAAGTACAAGATACATAAACATTACTCGTTGAGTACTGTACAATTTGAACGTTTGATACTATTCCATTGTATCCTGTAGCAACTGTATTTTGTTGCCATGTCTCAAGTTCAGGTATTTGTGCATTCGCTGCTAGAGCAATTAGTATTGTGAAAATTGCCAATAAAGTTTTTTTCATTATTTAGATTTTATAGTTAGTGGTTTTTATTCTATCGTGGTGGTCGAGGCGCCATCATTCTCAAGGCATCGTTAATGATACTGTCAAATTTTTTCTTTTGTTCTTCAGTACAAATTTTTCTTATATCTGAAAAATGATGAAACGTCAAAAACTCAATTTGCTTTCTGGTGTTAGATATCAAAGTAGCCATTGAATCAACAACTAATGAATCAGGTTCGCCTTGACCAAGCAAGTCAAAATAATCATCATGCAATTTTCGATCTCCTTTTTGAATATCATCCATTTGTTCCCTATGATCATCATGCAATTTCATTAATTTCATTTTTTGATTTTCATCAAACTTCAATTCAGAAGCCAAATATTCTATGATTCGAATTTTCCCATCTTGTCTTGGCGGGCCTTCAGACCTTCCAATTAATAAATAAGAAAGAGTACCTATGTTCAATAAAATCAAACATACAATTATGACTCGAAGAAATTTTGTATCGCTCATGTTTCTGGATAATTAAATTGAATTCATGTAAGAAAAATATTCATTTGCAAAAATCAATTTCCCGGAATTTCCTCTTCTCAAAGTTTTGTTTAATGTATAAACATTGATCAAAAACAATATCGTCAATGAAGCTGCAATTGCCCATCTAGTTTGTGGCTTCATTTTAATAACCACACTTCGCTTCGACTTATAGATTTGATTCAATTTTGCTGACAACTCATTTGAAACCGGAACTTGTCCAATCGAATCGATTGAATTCAATGTAGAATTGACCCAGGTTTCTTTTTTGTTCATACCCATTAGATGCTCTTGTTTAGAATTACTTGCGCTCATTTGAAATTATTTTCATAATAATTACCTAATATTTTTTGAAGTCCTTGTTTTGCACGAAATAGCAACGATTCAACCGATGGCACAGAAATTTCCAAGACGGCGGCAATTTCGACATACGACAAATGCTCTGTCTTGTGAAGTAAAAATGCAGCTTTCTGTCGCTCAGGCAACTTTTCAATTGCGGCAAACAGAATTTTCGAAAGCTCTTTATTCTCTAATTGAATTCCGGGATGTTCGAAATTTGCTGGTAAATTCAATTCATAATCTCCTTGCCCAGTCAAACTTTGAAAAAGTCCGAACCGTTTTTTTCTGTTTTTCTTTCGATGAAACTCTAACGACTTAGTGATTGTAATCCTGTATATCCACGTCGACAATTGCGACTCGCCTTTGAATTTTGAAATGGATTGGAGAACTTCTATAAAAACGTCCTGACAAACATCCTCAGCATCCTCTCTCGATTGCAAAATATTGAGACACGTATTAAAAACCCGACTTCTTTGCACCATTATGAGCTGCTGAAAGGCTTGTTCGTCCTGACTTCTTAATAAGTGTATGAATTCTGTCTCGCTCAAAAAAGTCCTTTTTGCTTAGATGACAATATTATAAAAAACTTGCGGTGATTCAGCTAGTTTGCTTTATTTGTACCGCAATGACTACTCACCAATTACTACCTACTACTTACCTTTTCCAATGCTAAAAGATCTTCCTGAACTGATTGACGCCAAAATCATTTCCCAAGAAACTGCGGAAAAGATCACTGAATATTATCAGCAAAAGAAAAACAAAGAACCCAACAGACTAATAGCAGTCTTCGGAATTATCGGAGCCATACTTGTTGGCATGGGAATTATTCTCATTGTCGCACATAATTGGGATGACTTTGGTCGGGCAACAAAATCTGCACTCGCATTTCTGCCATTGATCATCGGACAAATCAGTTGTGCTTATGCATTCTTGAAAAAGAAAGAACAAAATGCTTGGCTAGAAGCATCTTCCGCATTTTTATTTTTCAGCGTCGGTGCTTGTATTGCAATGATCAGTCAGATCTATCACATTTCAGGAAGTCTGCCTGATTTCATTCTAACATGGATGATATTGACATTGCCACAGATCTACATTTTAAACTCATCTGTCGCATCGCTATTCTATTTGGTTGGTATAACTTATTTTGCAGGAGAAGTCGGATATTCTTATTATCATTCACTCCAAATTCTTTGGTACTGGATCTTATTAATTGGCATGATCCCTCACTATTACAAATTGCTTAAAAATGATCCTCAACGAAACTATACTGTTCTTCATAGCAGAATGATTCCAATTTCTTTAATCATTGCTCTTGGAACATGCGCTTATGACAACGAAGAGTTATTGTTTATTTCCTTTATCAGTCTATTCTCTGCATTTTTTATTTTCGGGAATATCCCTCTATTCAAAAAGTCAGCGAAAAACATTCAATCGTATTCCGGACTTGGTTTACTTGGAATAATCTTAACACTTATACCACTCACTTTTGATTGGATATGGGATGATCTATTTCGTAAACTTCCACCGATAACAGATTTAATTACAACGCCTGAATTAATTTCCGTTATTATCACTACATGTCTTGCAATTTATCTACTTATTCGCCACGACAATCTACCGAACTCAAAACATACGTCAATAATAAAATATTCATTTCTCGTTTTCATAGGTATTTTCTTCACTGCTTCATTTTCACCTCAACTTGCAGAACTGCTCTCGAATATAATGCTTCTTTTAATTGGCATCCAAATTCTGCGACAAGGAATTGAAGAAGATCATCTAGGGAAATTAAATTACGGATTGCTTGTTCTTACGACTGCTATTATTT
>JANOBV010000419.1:0-4662 GCA_031411835.1 Bacteroidota bacterium
ATCAATCTCAATTGCAAAAGTTCTTTTCGGTTCTACCAATGCTGTTGGTTCAAATTCCAGTGCGCCCATTCCTCTTGTACCTATAAAGCAAAGCATTTCAACAGGATTCATACTATTCAATGGACGACCTTGTTGCGCGAGCCAAAGGTTGATCAACTCATTTCCATAACGATCAGGCAATACATCTGCGAGAAGTCCGGGCAAGCCTCTGAATGTATCTGAATACGGATCTGTTTTCTTTTTTAATGCAGGGAAACTGAAAATATTTTTAGTGGAGTTCACAGACATTTGCAACGGTGCAATGTCCCAACCTTTGTTTTTAAATTTTACATCATATTCAAAAGTAGCAATACCTGTTGCTTCACTCCATGCAACAGCACCGACTAATTCATTCCATATCTTTACATATGCTGTATTCATTTTACCAATCGGATTTTTTCTGATCGTCTGTATTTTTATTTCTCACTCTTTGTTTTTTGCCTTGTTCAATTTTAGCTAATTCCAACGGACTAATGTTTTCATGAACAATAAATGTTTCCAGTATCTGTAGTTGATCCAATACTCGAATTACTTGAATCAAAGTAGCGATCGTTCCCGTTTCCCCATTTTCAAGTAAACTTAATGTCGATCGACTGATGCCCGCTGCTCGCGCTAGTTCTTCTTGCGTTTTGTTCTTTTCTAGTCTGTGATAACGGACAAACTCTCCAATCCGCTCCTCAAGAACACTGTCACTCATTGATGACCAGTTATTGTTTGATAAATCAGTCATAAGTATACGTTTTTGATATTATTGAATGATATTACATACAAATATAAGCAATACAAATTAGTAAATCAATTTATTTCTGATTTTTCATACATAAATGTAGTTAATTGGCACTATTGCATGATTTATCATACTTTTTTTGAACATAAAATCAATTTGCTAATACAAACATTCTCAATAGTTCTATTATTATTGTTTTATGGTTTCCTTTCAAAAACAGTAAATTGAACCACAAAATCCCTACTAAATGAAAACTCGCATTTTATTCATAAGCCTTCTACTTTTCACCTCGTCCATTTTTTCACAAACCAATTATTCTCCCGAAACGCTCGAGAAAATAAAAGAAGTCGAGAATAATATTACCGGAAATATTATTCTCAATGATGAAAGACCGAATACTATTCTTGAGCGAATGGCTAAATATAAAGTGAATGGTTTAAGTATGGCTGTCATTCATGATTACAAAATTGTTTGCACTAAAGGGAATTTTCAATTCCGCCTAGCTTCAAGTAAACAGATTACAATGGCAAAATTCTATTTCTTGTTTATTTGAAAAAGCTTTTGAAGTATTACCGCCTTATCCGCTTGTGAAGAAATTAAACCCAACGCTTTCTCGTAATTTTCAATCGCCTTGTTGTCATCAATATAAGTATACAGATTTCCTAATAGCGAATAGTACAAATGATTATCTGTAAGTTTTAATTTTTCAGCTTCCAAGATTGCTATTTCTTTCCCGTTGGCTTTAGATAATGCATAGGTTCTATTAAGTGCAACTATCAGCGAATAATCAATTTGCAAAAGCCTGTTATACAATTGCAAAATATTTTCCCACTTGTCTTTTGATTCTGTTTTTGTGCAATGCCAATATGCAATTGATGCTTCAAGATGATACTTTGATATCTCCTTCCCTTTAGCACTTTGAATCAGATAATAGTTTCCTTGTGAGATCAATTCATCATTCCAAAGATTTCTGTCTTGTTCTTCATAAAGAATCGCTTCACCCTTTTCGCTTATCCTCGCATCAAAACGCGACGAATGAAAACACATCAGCGACATTAATGCATTTACACTAGGTTTGTTTGTACTTTCATTTTCTATAAGCAAATAATTCAATCGCATTGCTTCAAGACAGAGTGATTTATTTAGCGAATTCGATTTTGTCTTTGAGTAATAACCCTCGTTAAACAACAAATACAATGTTGTCAAAACTGTCTCCAGCCTTTTCGCTATTTCACCATTATTAGAAAACTCAATTTTGATGTGTTCTTTTCGCAAATTTTCTTTCGCTCTAAACAATCTTTTGTTTATGGTTTCTTTATTGCTTAAAAATGACTTCGCAATTTCATCAATACTAAATCCGCAGAGAATCCGCAACGCCAATCCAATCTGCGCTTCAACAGGAATGATTGGATTGCAAACGGCAAAGATCATTTGTAATTGACTGTCGGAAATGTTTTTATTAGAAAGATCTATTTCAATCTCTTCAAAACTTGCCTGATCTTTTTTAAAATCAAAGGCAATTTTTTCAGTGAAATTCTTGTGCCGTTTTAAATAATCTTTCGTTTTATTTTTTGCAACAACATAAAGCCAAGCTGTTGGGTTTTCAGGAACTGCATTTAATTTCCAAGATTCTGTAGCTTGTAAAAAAGTATCATTACAAATATCCTCTGCAATTTCAATATGAACTATTCCAAACAATTTACAGAGTACAGAAATTAGCTTTCTGTACTCTGTTTTAAAAAGTTGAGAGATAAGTTCGTCCTGACTCATTTACATAGTCATCGGAATAACATTTCTAACTTCAACATTTCCACCAATGTTGAAAATTGGACAGCCTGCGGCCATTTTCATTGCTTCATCAAAGCTATCGGCTTTTACTATCAAGGCTCCGCCTACAATTTCTTTTACTTCTGCATAAGGGCCATCAGTAATCACATTGTTCGGCTTCAAAACTTTTGCACCTTCGGAGTTTTTTGTTTTAGATTGTTTATATACCTCTATAACGATTGACAATTTCCTAATTGGACAAATATTATTAAATCTATTAATGCCCAATTGAACAGTAGAAATTTTGTTTTTAAAATATAATTTCAAACTAAACTACGGGAATTCGAACTTTAATTTTATTTGACATTATCATTCTTGAAATAATTTTCAATTGCAATAATAAATTTGCTTTCCAATTTAGAATTCCTTAACCCAAATTTATAAACCATAGCAGACACCATCACCTGCTTTTTATCCACGGCTTCTATTGACAATTCTAATCGCATTGTCTTCCAAAAAAGGATAGAACTTTTTTTTGCTCGTAAAAAATAGAATTCTTCTTTACTATCTTTTACTTTGAAGCCATTTGTTGTACAAAAGACAATAAGATTATTATATACTTCAATAATGTCATTATATAATAAGCAGGTATTTTCAGTCATCTTAATAGTTAAACAAATCCTTTAATGGCATCTCTGGTGCTCCGATCTATTTACTAAAACAATTATAGTGTTTATTTCTATCTTTTAAAATGATTTCGTCGTAAAGCCGCTAAATATTTTGAATAAATCTGAAAATTCTTTCGATTCTTTCTAAAAAGAGAAGCTGTCATAGTTCATTGATTGGAGCAAATAATTTACAACAAACATCCAATATTTATTCCAATCAACGATTTAAACTCCAAATTGAAAAATTCAATATTGATGCAAATGTTACCCACGAAATGTAAGGCACCAAAAACCAGGCAGCGACTTTAGAAAAGCGAGAAAAACTAATCATTGTGAGGATAATTGTTATAATCATCAAAACTATATCTATCAATGCAAAAGCAGTTGAATGAAAATGAAAAAATAGTATACTCCACATAAAATTCAAAAACAGTTGTGCGGCGAATAAATAATAGGAATTCATTTTGTTAGATTCTGAAGCTTTATTACTCCAAATTATTCCCAACGATATTCCCATCATCAAATAAAGAGTTGTCCATACAGGGCCAAATAAATATGCAGGTGGATTCCAAGATGGCTTAACAAGTTCTTCAAACCATCTATTATTGATAGCGCTTGCTAGTAGTCCACTACTTATACCAATGCCTTCACAAAGAAGGATGGCAAAGACATATTTCCATGTATTGGATAATCTATTTGTTGTTTTCATTTGGCTCGTTCAATATGTAAATTTATAATCTCCTTCGTAAATTTAATCAACTCCTTTATTCAATAATGAGTGAATGTTAGAAATAAAACCTACAATTATAAATAAAACTATTACTATTCCTACAGAAAATTAATTTTACGGATTAGCATATTTTAAATCCTTGGCATGATCGGCATAGGCGATATTTGATGACATATTAGTCACGCCTGAATCCGGCGATATAACATTAGCATCTACAAATGTACCTCCTGTAATAGTAACATTTATAAATAACTTCCCTCTATCACTCCAATCAAAAGTACCGGAATTATTTTCTTTGTCCAAATGGCAACAGCTATCTTATTAATCAGGGGTAATATCGACAGCAATAAATTTTGAATCTCTAATAATTTTTTAGGGCTTCCTTCTTTTGATTCTTATTACAATAGCAACTACTGCAACTAAAATAAATATCGCTACCCAATAGCTGTAACCCATTCCCCAATTCATACCCCAGTGATTATCATTCATCATATCTATTAATTAAAATGTTGCATTATAATTTGCTGTAGTTGTAATGCAGAAACAACTCCGGATTGCCTCCATTTAATTTCCCCATTTTTAAAAAGAATAAGAGTTGGCACTCCTTGGATCTGATAAGCCTGCGCAACTTTGGGATTTTTATCAATATCAATTTTCAAAATGGTTGTACTTTCCCCAACTATAGTCTTTAACTCCTCTAAGATTGGTTTCATTGCTTTACAAGGTCCGCA
>JANOBV010000420.1:0-11711 GCA_031411835.1 Bacteroidota bacterium
GTCAATAGCAATTTCTTGAGTTAGAAAATCGAACAATCCCATGCGTTCAATGAAGCCCATAGGGCCGGTATTAGGTTTATTAAAATAGTCAGATTACACTTTTGTCCCATCTATACGCAGATTCAAACAGATAGTTTTATCAATTTGAATTTGTTTCAGAATATTTCCTGAATCAAATAAGGCAATTAGTGCTTAAAATGTCGTTTGCCAGTGGTAACCATAGCCAATCCATGTTGATTGCAATAGTCAATCGATTCCTGATCTTTCACAGAACCTCCGGGTTGTATTATCGCTTTGATTCCGACCTTATCTGCAATTTCCACACAATCAGGAAAAGGAAAGAAAGCATCAGAAGCTAAAACTGCTCCGTTAAGGTCAAATTTAAAGTGAAGAGCTTTCGCAATCGCTTGCTGTAAGGCATCTACTCTAGAAGTTTGTCCGGTTCCGCTTGCAAGTAACTGACCGTCTTTTGCAAGAACGATCGTATTCGATTTAGTGTGCTTTACGATCTTGTTCGCAAATTCAAGATCGATCAATTGAGATGCTGTTGGAGCTACAGTTGTAACGGTAGTCATATCGGCAACTTTTTCCGTACTGTTATCTCTGCTTTGAACAATAATTCCATTCAACACTGAACGAAATTGCAATTCTTGAAAGATAATATCTTTACTTTTTAAGATAATTCTATTCTTTTTCTGAGATAATAATTCCAAAGCTTTCACATCAAAGTCAGGAGCAATTACAACTTCGAAGAAAAGTGAATTCATTTTTTCCGATAATGCTAGACTCACCGGACGATTGATGCAAATTACACCACCGAAAGCTGATATCGGATCGCTGGCAAGTGCATCGTCCCATGCTTGTTCAATTGTTTTGCGACTAGATAGTCCGCAAGCATTATTGTGTTTTACGATAACGACAGTTGGCTCATCAAATTCTCTAAGAAGAGAAATTGCTGCGTCAACATCGAGTAAATTGTTGTATGAAATTTCTTTGCCATTCAATCGATCGAAAAGTCCTTCGAAATTTCCGTAAAAAATTCCTTTTTGGTGTGGATTTTCGCCGTAACGAAGCACTTTAGATTCATTGCTAGTCTGACGGAAAAGGTTGAGGTGATGATCTTTATTGAAGTAATTGAAAATTGCAGAATCGTAATGCGAAGAAGTTGCAAAAGCATGTGTAGCCATTAGATGTCTGTCTTCAAGACTTGTTTCGCCATCATTTTTTTCAAGAATATTCAGAAGGAAACCATAATGCTCTTTCGAAGGAATGATTAAAACGTCTTTGAAATTTTTTGCAGCGGCGCGGATAAGAGAAATTCCGCCGATATCTATCTTTTCAATGATGCTTTGACCATCGGCACCGGAAGCAACCGTTTCTTCAAACGGATAAAGGTCAACGATGACGAGATCAATTTCCGGAATGTGAAAATTTTCCAATTCAGCGATATCGCCTAAGTGTTCACGACGACTTAAAATTCCACCGAAGATCTTTGGGTGAAGCGTTTTTACTCTGCCTCCTAAGATCGATGGGTAATCAGTAACATCTTCAACTGGAATTACGGGGATTTCCAGGTTTTCAATAAACTCTTGAGTTCCGCCAGTTGCATAAAGAGTCACGCCTAATCGGTGCAAATGCTTTATAATCGGCTCAAGATTATCTTTATAATACACTGAAATCAGTGCACTGTTGATCTTTTTTATAGCTTTCATTTTCCCCTTTAAATCGAGTGCAATTTTAGCAAAAAATAACGAGGAATTAAGAATGAAAAATGAATTATAAAGAATGATTAATGAAAAATGAAAAATGAAAAATTTGCGGGCATACTTTATTGGCAAAATGTTGCTCCGTTGCAAGGTTTAAATGACCGATTAATTTCAAATCACCAGCTCTTTACGAGATACCTCATTTTTCATCCCGATAGCTATCACATAGGCGTCAACTTAAGTAAGAAAGAAAATAATGTATTTTGCTCTATTGCTATTAAATTTATAAAAAAAGGAAATTTTGGAGATTGGACTTTATTACCGTCAGCTTTAGCTGACGGAGGAATAAGAATAGCATTATAACGGCTTTAGCCACATTTTTTTTAGTTAAATATGATAGCACTAAACTGTGTTCATGTGGCTAAAGCCAGGCTACTATATTCTATTTTTAGTCCGTCAGCTAAAGCAAACGGTAATAAAGTTGACGACAACAAACTGGATTTCGGTACAAATAAATATATTTAAGTTTACGAATATGCAATAGCTATCGGGATTCATTTTTCATTTATTTGGGTTAATTTGCGTTAAGGCCCTTTCCCATCTGAATCATAATCCTACTTTTGTCAAGTGGCTACAAAATCCGAATTCAAACTTGTACTTCAATTAATACGTGAAAGCTTTTTGTTTGCATTGCAGGCATTGCGCGTGAATAAACTTCGCACCATACTTTCTTTACTTGGAATTACCATTGGCATCTTTGCAATTATTGCAGTCTTTACAGCGACCGATGCGTTAGAAAATAAGATCAGAAAAGACATTTCATCATTAGGGAACAATGTTATTTACATACAAAAATGGCCATGGGTTCCTGAAGGTGGCGATGAATATCCTTGGTGGAAATACATGAATCGTCCACTTCCGGCGATTAAAGAACTAAGTGAACTACGAAAAAAAGTAACGACAAGTAATTCTCTTGCTTATGCAGCAGATATCGAAGGTCAGACCATAAAATTTGAAAGTAGTTCGATAGAGAATGTATCGGTTAGCTGCGTTTCTGAAGATTTCGATAGGGTTCGAAATTTTGAAATTGAAGACGGACGTTTTTTTACAGAAAGTGAATTTGCAAGTGGACGACCATTGATCATTTTAGGAAGTGATGTAAGCAAAGCGCTATTCCCAAAAGGAAATGCACTAGGTAAATCCGTGACCATTCGAAAATTTAAGCATACCGTTATTGGAGTTTTGAAACACGAAGGCAGTAGTACTTTTGATAATTCATTCGATAATGTGGTAATCATTCCTGTCAACTTTGCAAGAAATCTTGTTAATCTTCGATCAAATAATATCGATCCGTACATTTTAGTAAAAGCCAATGAGAATGTGACCAATGGTGAAATGAAAGATGAGCTTCGTGGTGCAATGCGATCGATTCGTAAATTACAACCAAAGGAATCAGACGATTTTGCACTAAATGAAACAAGTATGTTTGCGAGTGGGCTCGACGACCTTTTCAGTACATTAGGAATGGCAGGTTGGATCATTGGCGGATTCAGTATTGTTGTCGGTGGTTTCGGAATTGCAAACATCATGTTCGTTTCAGTAAGAGAACGCACTCCTATCATCGGAATTCAAAAATCGTTAGGTGCAAAAAATTATTTCATCCTTTTACAATTCTTGATTGAATCAATTGTGCTTTGCATAATAGGTGGAAGCTTTGGCCTTGGAATCATTTATGTTTTGACTGTTTTGGTTTCTATGGGAACAGGGATGGATATTGGACTTTCTTTGGGAAATATTACGATGGGAATTGTCATTAGCGCTGTAGTTGGAATTGTAAGTGGCTACATTCCTGCATATCAGGCTTCTCAAATGAATCCGGTAGATGCTATTCGATCAAACTGACGCAGTTTCTAAATATTCACAACTGAGTTATTGCGGCTGTTAATTACTGCCAAAAAAAGCAAATTTTCTGCCTTTTTTTTAATATGTTTGCCATAAATTAATTTAATGGCAAGACCCGCATTTACTTATGTTTAGAAGTTTGATTTCAAAAAAACTATCCTACATTTTTTTAGCAATGATCACACTCTGTTTTTCACAGGGATGTGGTTCAGATAAGCAGGGCGATGAAATAGGTGCTTTAAAAAAGAACAACTATCCGGAAACTTATGATGTCCGGAAAAATGAATTATTTACTGTTGCCGGAATTCGTGGTCCGGAAGACAAATCAGTATTGGCCTCAAGGAATTTAACATCATGGTCAAGATATTCTACAGGAAGTTCAAGTCGGCTTGCAATTCTTTTGACAGACACAACAGCTTCGTGGTTAGGTTTAGCGCACGGCTTCAAATCGATTGGCATTCCATTTATCATTACAACAGATTATCGTCGTGCTTTGCAAAGTAAGGTTGTGATGGTATATCCAATTGTTTCCGGTGCATCGTTATCCCCTGAAGCATTACAGGCTTTGGCAAACTTTCCACGAAACGGTGGAACGCTAATCGGTTCACAAGTACTTGGTGCACTGAATGAGATCTTTGGTTTCGACGAACCGGTTCCAAGTAAACAACATTTTGAAATTGTTGTCGGTCGCGATAGCAGCAATTTAATCACAAAAGAATTCAGAGACGATAAAGAAACTCACATTTCAATTGGTAATAAAGAAAAATTCAAAGAGACAATTGGCACGTACAGTTATTCAAAACCTCGTCTTGCTCCGATTGCAACCTATGAAGATAAATCAGCTGCGATCACACAACGTTTTTACGAGAATGGAAATGCATACGCACTTGGTTTCGATCTTGGCTATTTAATTTTGAAAGGTCATAACATTCGTCACGAAGATTACAATCGCTCACCGGCAAATAGTTTCGAACCAACACTTGATGTCTTGTTACGCTTGATAAAAAACATTTACATCGCAAGTAGCAGAGATGCTGCCTACGTCTGCACAGTTCCGTATAACAAAGATTTGTCTGTTTGCATCACGCACAATATCAATTTCAAAAAAGCATTGATCCAAGCGCCAGCATTTGCTCGCAAAGAAAAAGAAGCAGGTATTCGTTCTTCTTATTTTATCCAGACGCAATATATTCGCGACAGACATGATGGTGTTTTATTTTCGAATGACGACATCAACAATTTAAAACAAGTTTCAAGAGCGGGAATGGACATTCAAAGTAATACTGTTTCCGGTTCTCCCCTATTTGATCAATTCGAACAAGGGATAGGCGATGAAGTTTATCCTGATTATCATCCGTATGTAATTGCATACAACAAAACGTATCATGGAACAATTTTCGGCGAAATGAGAGTGAGCCGTTATTTGCTTGATCAATTTCTTCCGGGGAATAACACATCTGCATTCCGCTCAACTTATTCATACGTTCCGTTTACATATCCTCAAAGTTTAGCGGCAAGTGGCTATCGTTTCAGTTCTTCAATCCCTGCAAACTTAGCATTAACGCATTTACCATTTCAAATGAATTTCAATCGCGAATACGATTCAGAGATTGAAGCGTTTGAATTTCCTGTTACGGATGATGATGAATTACCACCATTCGATCTTTCAAGAAAAGCATCTGCACTAAAATTAGCGAAGAAGATAGCAACGTATGGCGGATGTTTTATCGGGCAAGTTCACCCGAATGAGATCGGCTGGAAAATTGAAAAAGAATTTGTAAAAGAATTAAAAGACATTGCATGGATCGGAACATTTAGAGATTTCGGTCTATGGTGGGCAGCGCGTAACGAAGTTACGATTGACATTACCTCTGTCGGCGGAAGTCGTGTCGTAAACATCAGCGTCCCAAAACGCATGGAAGGACTTGCTATCATGCTTCCACTACGCTCTACTCCGGTTTCAATTGAAGGTGGTGGGAAATATTCTGTTGATGGGAAGTTGGTGATTTTTGAATTGGCTGAGGGGGATATTCGGATAGTGTTGAATAATTAATTTTGGATTGCAGATTTTGGAATTGAACGTTACATTAACTTTCGAAATTTATTTTATCTTTTGTTATCATGATAGATTATCTGAAAAATCTTGTCGGTTTAGAAATCAAAAACGTTAACGAAGGAATAGTAAATTACTATGCAATTAAAAAGGACCGTTCGACTCCTGACCAAGAAAGTCAATTATTGATTTCTATAACTTTATATTTTAATGATGACTATAGACTATCAATCTATAATAAATTTGAAGTATTAAACTTTAAAGGCAAAAAATTCCAAGATTTAATTGGATTGATTTTAATAGATACTTCGGAGGAGAATAATAAAGCAAAATTATTTTTAGATAATGGCGCAACTATCATAGTAGATTTGAGTCCCGATGGATTTATTGGTCCAGAGGCAATGTTATTGTTAGGGCCAAACGGACTGGGAATAGTTTATGATTAATTCCAACTTATTTCAGACAAGCTCCGTAGGAGCGACCTGTTAATAGAATGTTTTTTATCAACAACGCGATAAGCCCCATAGGGGCGACCTATAGTACGGCAATTAATTTTGTAAATTATTAAAATATTTGTTTCAATTTTTCAAATTGGCCATTTCTACCTGAATTAAAATTCAAATTATCCTCATTTCACAGGTCGCCCCTACGGGGCTTTCGGTATTTCCCGTTTTACAATTCTATTAACAGGACGCCCCAATGGGGCTAGAGTCTGGCCCACTGATTTGCTTATTAAATAGTATGTTCATAAAAATGAAAATTTAGATCCTAAAATTTCGCTACCAAATCATAAACTTATTATATCGAAGAGGCAAAACTTTCCGACTTTATAACCTAAAAGTTTCCCCCTGAATGACAGCACCCTTTTTTATTTATTTCGAAGGGTGAAAAAAAGTGATGCCTGCGGCATCACTTTTTTTCACCCTTCGAAATATTAGTCGGTGCAGATCGTCATTCAGGAGGAAACTTTTAGGTTATTAAGCCACGAACATTAAAGAAAGGTCAAGTGTTTTTTATTTACCATTCAAAATCAAAAAATCAATTTTCACATTACTTAAATAACAGTTCAATCGCCGCGCCGTTTTACATTTTTCATCCCGATAGCTATCGGGATTCATTCTTCATTCTTCATTTTGGTATAACCTTGAGCTCCATATACCCACTAGCAGCATCCTTCTCCCGCAGATAAACAACTTCATCATGCGTTCCAACAACAAGCTCAGCAGTCGTCCTCACAATACTTCCTTCTTTCAAATGTCCACCCGTTGCTTTTCCGTTTTCATCCGCAACCGTAATGTGAAAATGTGAACCCTGAATTGAAAAAGTTCCCGTTAGCGAAGTAATCTCTAGCGGACCTGCAACGGAAGACGTCTCCGACTTCCCCGCAAAGCGAATTGCTGCAACTGTAAGACTGCCAACGCAAGTAATTATAAACGCAGCATCCAATTTCTCTCTTGCCACAAACGCTTCAAGTTCGTGTTTAAGATCAGTGCCCGGAGTTAACCGAAAGGAAAATATTTTTATGATTGCTATTATTAATTATTCATTATTAATTACTAAGCGTCTTTAAGAATGCAATCGCTTCGTCAACTGTATCAATATTTCTGATCGTAAGTGAAAGCTTTGACTTCTCTTCTCTCAGCTTTACTTTATGCGAATTCTTTTGTACATATTTCAATACTTGCGAGAATGTTTCCGACTGATAGAAGGGCGAAACCTGATTGCTTACAAAGTAACCAATAAATCGCATATTCTTTAATAGCACTTTTTCAAATCCGAATTTTTCTGCAAACCAACGTAATTGAATTGTTGCAAGCAACTCTTGTGCTTGTTTTGGAATTGGCCCGAAACGATCTTTCAATTTCACAGCGAACTCCTCAAGTTTTTCTTCTGTCGAAATACTATCAAGTTCCTTGTAAAGTATCAAACGTTCTGAAACACTGTTCACATAATTTGCAGGAAGAAGAATTTCCATATCTGTATCGATCTGACAATCGGCAACGAATTTTCTTTCAACGGTAGTATCTGTTTCAAAGACACCGGCGAAATCTGAGTCTTTCAATTCTTGCACTGCTTCATCGAGGATCTTATGATACATTTCAAAACCGATCTCGGAAATAAATCCACTTTGCTCGCCGCCTAATAAATTTCCGGCACCACGAATATCGAGATCACGCATTGCTACATTGAAACCGGAACCAAGGTCGGAGAATTCTTCTATTGCTTTCAATCGTTGCTTTGCTTCATTGGTAAGCACAGCCATCGGTGGCGAAAGCAACATACAGAATGCTTTTCTATTTGAACGTCCTACACGTCCACGCATTTGATGCAGATCACTTAATCCAAAATTCTGCGCTTGATTAATGATAATCGTATTTGCATTTGGAATATCCAATCCGGATTCGATGATGGTAGTCGCAACTAAAATATCAAATTCATGCTCGATGAATTCCATTATAGTTCCTTCCAATTTTTCGCCATCCATTTGTCCATGACCAACACCTATTCTAGCCTTGGGAACAAGTCGCTGGATCATTCCCGCAACCTCATGAATATCAGAAACGCGATTATGAATAAAGAATGCTTGTCCGTCACGTGACAACTCATACTCTATCGCTTCTTTGATTGTCTTCTCATTGAATACATGCAACTCTGTCGTTACCGGTTGACGATTTGGTGGCGGTGTATTGATGATGCTGAGATCTCTCGCACCCATCAATGAAAACTGAAGCGTACGAGGAATTGGAGTTGCAGTCAATGTAAGTGTATCCACATTCACTCGGATTGCTTTCAATTTCTCTTTCGCAGCAACGCCAAATTTTTGTTCTTCATCAATGATCATCAAACCAAGATCACTGAACTTAACATCTTTCCCAAGCAAACGATGAGTGCCAATAATAATATCGATCTTTCCTTTTTCCATTAGGGCAAGAGTTTCCTTTTGCTTCGCTGCAGATTTGAAACGATTGATATAATCTACTGTACAAGGAAAATCTTTTAGTCGTTCGCTGAAGGTATTAAAATGTTGCAATGCAAGAATTGTTGTCGGAACAAGTACAGCAACTTGCTTTCCATCGGTCACTGCTTTGAATGCCGCACGAATAGCAATTTCAGTTTTTCCAAAACCAACATCACCGCAAATCAATCGATCCATCGGATATTCGCGTTCCATATCTTTCTTTACATCGACAGTCGATTTCACCTGATCAGGCGTATCATCATAGATGAAACTTGCTTCCAATTCATTTTGCAAATATGTATCAGGATTGAAAGCAAAACCTTTTGTCGCCTTCCGTTTAGCATAAAGCGCAATAAGATCTTTTGCAATGTCTTTTACTTTCTTTTTAGTCTTCTGCTTGAGTGTTGCCCAAGTTGTTGAACCTAATTTATGAAGCGACGGAGCTGTGCCTTCTTTGCCTGTATATTTTGCAATACGATGAAGAGAATGAATACTCACATAAAGAATATCATTGTCTTTGTAAACTAACCGCACAGCTTCTTGTGGTTTGTCATTCACCATTACCATTTCTAATCCGGCATATCGTCCTACTCCGTGATCAATATGTGTAACATAATCACCAGGCTTTAATGAATAGATCTCTTTCATTGTCAAAGCTTCATTGCGACTATAGTTTTTCTTTAGTCGAAAACGATGATAACGATCAAAGATCTGATGATCTGTATAACAAGCGATTTTCAATTCATGATCAACAAATCCCTCATGAAGTGAAAGCAGTATTGTAGTGAACTCAACTTTATTGGCAATCTTATTTTTTTTCTCAAGGTCTTCAAAAATTGCATAAAGCCTTTCAACTTGTTTTGAAGAATCAGCAAAGATCAAATTCTTTATTTTCTGCGCATGATTTGCTTGAAGATTTCTAATGAGCAGATCAAAATTCTTATTGAATGAAGGTTGCGGAGAAAATGAGAATTTAAATACCTCATTGTTTTTAAAATGAAATCTATTTCCAAATTCAATTGTTGTTTTATAGGAAATTTTTTCTTCAATGATCGATGCACTATCAAACACTTCATCAATTTTCGCCGAAGAATAACTTTTCGATTCATCGATCATTTCCTTCACTTTATTTTGATGAAGTTCGATGAATGCTAAAACAGACGTAAGATCTTTTGTCCAGATAGTTGTTCCAACAGGAAGAAAATCAAAAAACGACGTACGACTATCTTCCAATAACTTCGTTTGCACATTAGGAATGATCGTCACGTGATTCATAGGTTGAACGGAAAGCTGAGTAGCCGGGTCGAAAGTTCTGATACTTTCTACTTCATCGCCAAAAAATTCAACACGATAAGGCAACTCATTTGCAAAAGAAAATATATCGATGATTCCACCACGCACAGAAAACTCTCCGGCTTGTGCTACAAAATCAACACTTTCAAATTCATGATGAAGCAGAAATTCAGTGATGAAATCAGTAGAAACTTTTTCGCCAACACGAAGTGCAATTGAATTTTGTTCGAGATTTTTCCTAGTAACCACTTTTTCAGCAATGGCTTCCGGATACGTCACAACAATTGCAGAATTAGATTTATTCAATCGGCTTAACACTTCAGCTCGTGATAAAATACTTGCATTATCAGAATCGTCAAGCTGAAATGTTCTTTTGTACGATGATGGAAAAAATAATGGTTGATTATTGGCAAGAAGATTTTCGATGTTATTAAGAAAGTATGCAGCTTCTTCTCTATCATTCAGAATAACTAAATGTGAGTGTTCCGTAAGTGAAGTAACAGCAGCCAAAATAATTGCATCCGCCGAGCCTGCCAATCCACCAATCTGCAAATGATTTGCAACAGGCTCCTTAATTTTCGCAGATAAAGAAACGACGAGAGGCCGGGATGTATAATATCCCAGCAATTGGTTACGGTCCATAGGTTGCTAAGGTAGGAAAATTTGGTGAGTAGTAATTGGTGAGTGGTAAGTAGCACAGCTGAATAACTTCAAAAGTGCTACTTACCACTCACCAATTACCACTCACCAATTACCACTCACTATTTTGCTTCCACCTGCGAGTACTTCGACATAAACTCTTCAGCCATTGTAACCATATCAGATGAACCGATAAAAAGTGGAGTACGTTGATGAAGCGACGTGGGTTGTAATTCTACGATGCGTTTAAAACCATTCGATGCTTTCCCTCCCGCTTGTTCAATAATAAAAGCAAGTGGATTACATTCGTACAACAAACGTAATTTTCCTTTTGGAGATTTCAATGTCGATGGATAAATAAAGATTCCACCTTTCAAAAGATTACGATGAAAATCTGCAACTAATGATCCGATATATCGAGAAGAGTAAGGACGACTTGTCTTTGCATCTTCAACTTGAGTGAATTTAATGTATTGCTTAACGCCATCCGGAAAATGTACGTAGTTTCCTTCGTTGATCGAATAAATAATTCCATTGCGAGGACAAACCATATCAGGATGTGACAAACAGAATTCACCGATACTTGGATCGAGTGTGAAACCATTTACTCCTTTTCCTGTTGTGTAAACAAGCATCGTCGACGAACCATAGATAACATATCCAGCTGCGATCTGATCGACACCTCTTTGAAGATAATCTTTTTCTTCAACAATTCCGGAGAATGATGTACGTCTGTAAATTGAAAAGATAGTTCCGATTGCAACATTCACATCGATGTTTGAAGAGCCATCCAATGGATCAATACACACAACGTATTTTGCATTTTTACTTACTGCACTATCCACTTGAACAAGTCCTTCGTTTTCTTCTGATGCTACTGCACATGTTTCACCGCCTGCGCTAAGTGCTGCGATAAATTGTTCGTTAGCGAAAACATCTAGTTTCTTTACAGATTCACCTTGAACATTGATCGTTCCATATTCTCCTAGAATATCGGCAAGACCAGCTTTGTTTACCTCACGGTTTACAATTTTTGCGGCAATTCCGATATCACGAAGTAAGCGAGATAACTCACCTTTTGCATAAGGAAAATCTGATTGTCTTTCAATGATAAATTGTCCGAGGGTAACTACTTTGTTCATTTCTTGAGGCGTTATTG
>JANOBV010000421.1:0-15328 GCA_031411835.1 Bacteroidota bacterium
CGTCATTCCGTCCGCACTAATATTGATTGATTAGAGCATTACTAATTCCCGGACGGAATGACGCTTGATGGCACAACTAATTTCAGAGTGCAAAGCTAATTTCTGCTTAACATTCTCGAGCAGGGTTTCTTTCATTATTTGTGTCCAATCATTGTCCATTGTATAATTATTTTTCCACCTAATTCCGTCTTGTAAATCCTGCGGCTTTAATTTCAATTGTTTCTAAAACTTTAGCAAGAGGTAAAACAATTTCAGTATTATTTTTTCTTTTCTCTTCCTTGATCTCCTTCCCATCTAGTTCCATTTTAAAGCTGATAGGTAAAATAAATTTAGCAACATATTTTCTATCCTTCTTTGTAGCCGAAAGCCAAATATTAGGAATAAGTTGGAGCGCTCGAATTATTTCCGCTGAACATTTATCTCCAATATCATTTATTGTATTATAATTGTTAGCATGACCTAAAGTGTCTATCTCGAAAGATATATAAAATTGCCCCACTGTGCTGTTAGATTTCGCTTCATCAGGATATCGAATATTTGCATAAAGAATATTATAGAATTCTACCATACTTCCAACATATCGTGGTTGCATGTCTACTTTTGAATTAAACCATTCACCATTTATTTGTATAGCATAATCAGAAGTATCAGGAATCAAATAAAGCAATTGGCCGTTATCATAATTAACCTTAAGAGATAACTCACCAGGTATATCATAATATTCCCAAATACCTTCCTTATAGCCATCTTTTAAAGTGCCTATTTCATAGTTTATAGAATTAGAAACTTCGGGGAAAACATTTCCCGGTTGACCTAAGCAATTGAATATTGCGATAAGATTTGCAACTGCAAATAATTTGATGGTTTTATTCATAGTGTTAAAATTGCGGCAAATGGTTTGTTGTTTGGCGAAGAAGCAGAATTCGAAGTACTAAATTGTCCGCGAGAACGGACCTCGCTCGGCAGAATCTTTAGCGTCAATACTTCCCCTGATCAGCGGAATATTCAACCGATTTATAAATGTAAATTAAATTTACTTTCTACCAAATGCAATCGTGAAAAATGAAATCTGTTCGATGATAGGGAATGTTAAATGTTCGTTATCGCGTCGTTTCAGTTCGTGTCCTTAATTTCAAAGAGTTCCCAAGTTGAGAAGTCATTCTTTGTTTGGCTTGTGTATCGAATCACGCCAATTCCTTTTGCAAAGTAAGAGTCACCATTATATACTATTTCTTGTTTTGCAAATGGGTTGGTCTTGCTGGAAAATTCAATAGTTGATTTCATATTTGTTACAATGCAGTCCAATTGTTTTCCCTGCCAAGTTAGAACTGTATCATTTGAATACTCCTGCTCGGCGGAATGTTAAGCGGATTTACCGGCACACATTCAATTACGTAACTCATCAAGCGTCATTCCGTCCGCACTAACATTGATTGAATAGAGCTTTACTAAATCCCGGACGGAATGACGTTTGATGGCACAACTAATTTCAGAGTGTAAAGCTAATTTACGCTTAACATTCGCCTAGCAGGGTTCTGTGTCAAATAAAATACATGCTACTTCCATTGGTTAATCCCATAAATACCTCTCATCATACTCCACCTTATATTCGATGAGAAGCTCTCGGTACTCGTCTTGAAAATTCTTTATGTCGTGATGTCGATGTTGATTTGAAATATAGGAAATTACCGAATCAACTTTCGTTGGACCCCTGCTCGGCGGAATTTTAATCGGATTTACCGATACTCTTATAATTAAGTAACCCATCAAGCGTCATTACGTCCGCACTAACATTGATTGATTAGAGAATTACTAATTCCCGGACGGAATGACGCTTGATGGTACAACTAATTTCAGAGTGTAAAGCTAATTTCCGCTTAACATTCCGCCGAGCGCGGTCTTCGACAGCATACACAATATGTGAACATGATCGGTATACCCGCCTATCTTAATCGTTTGACATTCCAAATTATTACATATGCCCCCCATATATGCATGCAATTCGTTTTCGATCTCCGGTAAAATAATTTTCTGCCTGTGCTTCGTGCTAAAAACGATATGCATATAATTTTGAACTAACGATTGGCCCATATCTTTCGATTTATTGTTTTCAAATATAATTTTTATTGATGATGATCACCGTTCTTTTTTCGATGGGCGTTGCCCATCGCTGATGAATATCGCCCCTTCAGGGCTTGCGGTTTCATCTCGAGCCCTGAAGGGGCGATATTCATTACCACAGGGTGAAGCCCTGTGTATAATAGGAGCCCTTTGCATAATAAGGAATTAATACCCCGCAATATCTCTCGTTTGCACTGCTTCATCTCCCAGCCCTGAAAGGGCGATATTCAATACCACAGGGTGAAGCCCTGTGTATAATAAGGAAATAATAAATATTAGCGCATATGCAATCATCAAATTCCACCCCCCACAAAATACATATCAACCTCCCCCTTATTCTTCGCCTCAATTTTACCGCGGTGAGTGCAATTAAATTTATCTTTCACCAATTCATAAGTGCTTCCGCTGATGTTTACTTTTCCTGCTTCGCCACTTGATTCCATTCGTGAAGCTATGTTCACTGTATCGCCCCATATATCATAAGCGAATTTTTTAACGCCAACAATTCCTGCAACAACCGGTCCGGTATGAATGCCAATTCTTATTTCAAAGATTTCTTTGTTTTCGTTTTTTCTTTGCTGCAAATGCTGTTGCATAAATTGTTGTATTTCCATTGCAGCAGTTACTACATCGGTTGCATTGGTTGTGTTGACAACTGGTAAACCACCGGCACACATGTAGCTGTCACCAATGGTTTTTATTTTTTCAATATTGTGTTTGGCGATAATGTTATCAAATGCTTTAAAACAAGTGTGTATTTCAGCGACCAATTCTGTCGGAGAAAGATTTTCCGAAATTTGAGTAAATCCTTTGAAATCGGTAAACATTACAGTTACTGACTCAAACTGCTTTGCTTCAGCGCTGCCTTTAACTTTTAGCTCTTCTGCCACTTCTGATGGAAGAATATTTAAAAGCAATTCATCGCTTAGCTTTTTACCTTTCTTGATTTTATTTCGCTGAGTAAAAAATATCCCTGCAAACAAAACCATTGCCGCGAAGCCGCCAATAAATCCATTGCGAACTAATTTTTGTTTTTGCAATTCTGTTTTTGCAATAACATCCTTTTTTTCCTGTTCCGATTTTAGTTTATCACTTTCATTTTGAAATTTTTCTTTTTCTGCTGCTTTATGTATTTCATCGCCTTTTAATTTGTTGCTGAGTAAAACATATTGTTTGTAATGTTCATAAGCATCCGTACCGTTACCACTTGCCGAATCAATTTTAGAAGCCAACAATTCCGCTTCACTTATTTGTTTTATATCAATTTGTTTTTTCAGAACAGCAATAGCCCGGCTACTATATTCTTTAGCCGACTTATAATTTTTTTGTCCAAAATAATCCTGAGCGAGTAAATGATGAGACCATGCTATTCCATTTTCCGAATTTAATTCCTCCGCAATTTTTAATGATTTCAAATGACATTCAATCGCTTTTACAAAATCACCTTGCCTATTATATACTATACCCATTTCATCAAGGACCTCTTTAGTTTGCCATTTGTTTTTTGTTGAGTCAAACACTGCCAAACTCTTTTTAAAAGATAAAAGAGAATTTCTGAAATCGTTATTATCTCTATATACTAAGCCGATCCACTTATATACAGAACCAATATTGTGGTCTATGTCTTGTTTTGAATTGCATATTGCGATGAGCTTGTTGTAATATTCAAGCGCCTTGTCAGTATTATGAAGTGTATAGTAAAAACCACCTACAGCAGCAAGTACATTAAATAAATCATTCGTGTCTTTTGTTTCAGTTAAAATTGAAAGTGAATTCTGATAGTTTTCCAATGCCTGTACATTTTCGCCATTATCCCTGTACATGTCCCCTAATTGCGCTAAAGAGAGTGCTTCTCCTTTTTTGTACTTCATCTCTTTTGAAACTTCAATGGCCGACTGAATAGATTTCAAGGCTTGCTGAAAATTTCCTCTTGATAAATAATATTGAGTCAATCCCCTATAGCCATTGACAATAAAAACGGTGTCTTTATTTTCAAAAAAAACAGCGAAACTTTTATTTATATACTCATGAAATAAGGCAGTATCATTTTTATATAAATAAATATTGGCAATATCAAAAAGCGCTTCGCCAATTCTTTTTTTATTTCCTTCTTTTTCATAACCGGCTAATCGTTCCTGAATGAACTCAATTACTTTGTTCCAATCTGTATTATTGTCTTTTGTATAATATGCAATTATTAAATCGTAGGCAGCTGATTTTTGTTCAAGGAATTTTTCCCGCTGCTTCTCATCACTATTTTTTGAAAGAAGTATATCGGCGAGTTTCACTGCGGGTTCTGCATAAAGCATATTGTCTTTTCTTTCGCATGAGTCACCAAGAGCAAGGTATAATCGTAAACGTGTTGTATCGTGCCTTGCGTTTTGTAATTCTGTTTTAAGAGAATCCATTATTCTGTTTTGAGAAAAACAAAATTTATGAGCAAACGCCAAAAAGAAAAATAAAATAATCTTTTTCATAAATCAAATTTTCTACAAAGTACATATTAATCTCTCCCTTATCCCAGTCTGCTCGGCGGAATGTTAAGCGGATTTACCGACACTCTTTCAATTACGTAACCCATCAAGCGTCATTCCGTCCGCACTAACATTGATTGTTTAGAGCATTACTAATTCCCGGACGGAATGACGCTTGATGGCACAACTAATTTCAGAGTGTAAGGCTAATTTCCGCTTAACATTCCACCGATCAGGTAAGCCACTTGTTATTCTCAGCTTCACTCTAAATTAAACTTCATCACTTTTAAATTTTCACTTATCTTGCCATCAGAGTAATGAAGTAAATAAAGCCCCGAAGATAAAATTTTGGTATTGATTTTTGTTTCTCCTTCCAAAGTGTTTTGCTGTAGAATTACTTTCCCATTCAAATCATACATAAAAATTTCTCCTTTCCCATAGGTGTTTATTTTTAATTCGTTTGAGAAGGGATTAGGGCCTATTTTGATTAGCGATTGGCGATTAGCGATTGGTGATGAAATACCAACTGATGAACAAATAGTATTGGATGTATCGAGAGTATAATTTGAAAATGATTGAGATGTAACAATAGCGTTTGAATTAGAAACTATTGTTGTTGTATTTGAAACCTGAGTAGTAAATGGAAATATTTGTGTTGGGGCAAAATCTGTGTAACAGTTGCTGTTGCCATTTGCGTCAGTTTTTACCAAATAAAAATTGTAATCATTTGTTCCAAAACTATTCGTCAAGCCTCCAATAATATATCCACCATCAGTTGTTTGTTGAACCGAATAACCTTCTTCATTCCATGTTCCACCAATAATCTTTGTCCATAGGGTGTCGCCATTTAAATCTGTTTTAATTAAATAACTACTATATCCTCCTCCAAAACTTGCGCTTGTGCCTAGAACAATATAGCCGCCATCCGAAGTTTGTTGCCCTGAACGACCGTTATCAACGAACCCTCCTCCAAAAGTCTTTGTCCAAATTACGTTGCCGTTTATATCTGTTTTAATAAGATGAACTTGAGGATCACCGCCTCCATGACTTTGGGTAGTTCCTGAAATAATGAAACCATAGTCAGTTGTTTGGTGAACGCAATGTGCAACATCATAATTAATGCCTCCGTAAGATTTTGTCCATAATGTATCGCCATTCCTATCTGTCCTAACAAGATAAACATCACCATTACCAACTCCAAAACTATTGCTCGAACCCGAAATTATGAATCCGCTATCAATGGTTTGCTCTACAAAATAGCCATAGTCAAGATCTGCTCCTCCGTATGCTTTAGTCCAAAGTGTATCACCGAAACTATCAGTTTTAATTAAATACACGTCATCCATACCTGCACCGAAACTAGAAGTAGTTCCGCTAATAACATATCCGCCATCAAATGTTTTCTGAACGCATGTTCCTATTTCATTACCTGTGCCGCCATAGGTTTTACTCCAAAGAGTATCTCCAGTGGTATTGACTTTTAAAAGAAAAATATCTGAACTGTCCGCTCCAGTACTATGCGAATACCCGGTAATCACGAACCCGCCATCGGAAGATTGACAGACAGAATTTCCAACTTCATTACCTGTTCCGCCATAAGTATTAGCCCAAATCAAATCTCCATTAAAATCAGTCCGTACTAAAAAAATGTCATAACCACCAGCCCCGGCACTCAAAGTAAAGCCAGTAATAATGTATCCGCTATCAGATGTTTGTTGTGCAGAGTAGCCATATTCATAAGTCCATCCGCCATACACTTTCTGAAAAGTTACTTGTCCAAAGCATTCCTTCACTGAGTGTGTAAACGCAAAAAGAAAAAAGAGAAATAGAGTTTTTTTCATGAAGTCATTTTTAAGTTATAATGTCGTCCGCTATGAAGCGTAAGAGTTGCGAATAACGATTCCCTTACACAAACTAGCTACTCAAAGCCCTAAAGCTTGCCAGCTTAACGAAACTATTTGCACTTATACTATAAACAGAAGCAGCAAAACTTCCGCAATCAATAAACCCAAGCTAAGCGGAGTTTTTAAATGTAATAAATTTCCCTGCTCCCGCTCGGGAATGTTCAGTTATTAAATTGTTTAGAGTATCAACAATTATCGCCAGCTTCGCCGTAATTGTAAAATTTAAGCCTTCAGACACTTTTACTTTAAATCAGGAAGTGAATCCAATGACATATTTAGGATAATATGGTATGTTGAAGGGGGGAATCAACTAATACATTAAACCGGCTGCAAGTATGGCGCTGCTGGATTAAAAAAATATTTCCCGTCAACTCAAACTAAATTCTTTTAAAATTCTTTCACTTTCAGATAAATTATTCTATCAAATCCATCACCATTAGTAATCCTGGTGTTTTTTACGATCTGAAGTAACTCTCTTTTTCCATAGCTGTGAACTTTGCAACCGATCCAATCCTGATTTGCAAGACGATTGTAGTCATCTTTATAAAATATAAACTTGCTATCTAAATAAACAACATGTGTACTCGTAGCACTTGGAAACATAAACTTTGCAGGGATAACTAAAATTACTGCATACTTTTCTGCTAGCTTGGTATTCACAGAAAATGATTCTCCCTCATAACTATCAATAACAGGTGCTCCAAAAAAATCATGACATAAATTAAAAATACTTCCCGTTTCTTCATTGATGCCGGAAATTCTCATTGAAATATCTCCGTTTTCCGATCTCCTTCCTGAATAAATAAATCCATTTTTATCCCTATATGCAGAAACGATCGCTGTTTGTAAGATCCAATCTGTAAATTCAGGATACTTCGGTTTGGTGCTATCACTTGGGTTATCGCTAAGAAGATCGGACGGCAATTTATTTCTTAATACTGCATTGGTAGGAGTGTTCAAACCTCCTAGATTACCTCCACCTGTATCAAAAATACTCATGGCCCATCGCGCAGTTTTTACCGGATAACATCTCATGCAAGCAAACAATAATGAAGTGAATGCACAAGAATCTAAACAACCCTGATCTAATTTGTGGCTCGACAACAAATCTTTTAATCTTGCCGCAAAGTCAGAGCGGTTGTAATGCCAAGCAGCATTTGTATTTCCTTTTTCGGTAAGCCAACTATCAATTAGTGTCTTTGCTTCATTTATTTGTTCGGTATTAAAAGTAATTGATGACTTTGCCGATCCAGTAGGATTAGCTCCAGCCAACCAAATTGCAAATTCAGTTATTAAATTCATTTTATTTTCTCTGGTTTTTTAATACTCAATGACTTAATATTCATTTCCAATTGCTTGTTCAAATAGGTTACTGCTTTTTGATTGCTCTTTAAAATAGCTGCTGATGTTACAGGTAATATTGATTTCACTTTTTTCTTCTCAATGACTTCTACTCCTTTTTTAACCTTCTTTACATTGACAGTAAATGTTACAGGCTTCATTGATCTGCCTTTGCCAACATTAATTGATTTGCCTAGTTTGATGTCAGGTAAATGTGGAATCGCTTTCCCTTTTTCTCCAATTGGTTTATCTATTTTATCGCCTTTAACAGGTTTATCTGCTACTACAGTTTCATCGAAACTAAAAGTAACAGACTTCTGATGCCTATTTCCACCTCTTTCTATCACAACCACATTCAACACATTTAGCCCATTAATTAATTCATTTGGATATGCTTTAAAAGACAAGTAAAGACCCGGTTTTATCTCATTCACTATTTTCCCAATCTGAATAGTAGTTAAGTTTTTTCCGGGTTTAAGATTTATAATATTGTGATTCGTTATTGATCGCCCATTTTTGTCTTTGCCAACATTTTGTTTCGTGTGCGTTGGTTTTCCATCATTAGCAATTTTTGCTTTCGAAAATGAATTAAGCGTCGATGGGTGTTCATTGAATGTATAATTATTAAAATACATTTTTTCGGAAGATGTTTTTGGCTGAGAAGCTTTTTTCTCAGAAACAACATGCTCTGCTGTGTTCAAGACAATTGTTGTTCTATTGTTCTTAAAGACATTTTTTGAACTTTGAAATCCCGGTAAAGCACGTAGATCAAAATCATTCAAGTGTATGCCCGGCTTTTGTTCATTAATCGCTTCTTCAACAATCAGCGATTTCGGTAAGATCATTTTTGAATTTAAGTAGATGTATATTGTCTGCATTTCACCAGTGTTAATTCCCAGGTTTGATGCTGACATTCCTCCTAAGTGGATCTTAATGTCGGCTACATCATCAAAGTGTGCCATGTCTGTAGGAGAAAGTATACAAATGTCTTTAGGATCGTTGTTGTGTTCAGAATTTATTTTATTTACTCTATCGTGTTCTGTTTGATTCTCGTCGTGTTCCAATTGTTTGGCGATCAAATCTAATTCAGCTGCAAGAAAATCTGCAAGTTTAAAACACGCTTCATTCAATGCTGTCGTATAAAAATCAAGAGCATTTATTGCGCTTCTTATCAAATCAATGAAAACATCAAAATTTAATTTAATTGCCCCTAATGAAATATGAACATGTTTTGTTTTGCTATGAACTTTTAGATCCCAATCTAAATAGTATTCTTCATACGAAAAATCCAAACCGACATTTATCTGTGGACTAGTGCTTCCAAAATGATCTGATAGTTTTTCTTCAATTTTATCTAGGATCAATCCTAAAACTTTAGGAGGTAAATTATCTGTCGGTTTTAGTTGTCTGAAATCCGGCAATAGATCATCTAGTTCATTTGCAATTACAGCAATGATATCAAATATGGGGTTAACAATTGGGTTGTTCAACAAACCGCTGACTACGCCATTTACTCCATCTTCAAGTCCGGTTTTTATGAAACCCGGTAAGATATTATAGATATCATTGTCCTCTAATGCTGAAAATGTTTTATCTACGAATTTCGTTTTCAGATCATTTTTAATTCGTGTTCTCAGATCTGATGAGCCTAAGGTATTCAAAAATGAATGCATAAAATCTTCAAGTGTACTCATTGCACTGATCATAGCCGCATTTAATTCAATGACGTGCCTTCTCAGATCACGAAGGAAATCAGCTAATATTCGAAGTGATTCAGCTAAATGTGTTTCCCAATTTAGAATTAAATCTATCGCTGCCAGAATTAATTCTTCAAGTTTCTCAAGGATATAATTTGCGATGGCACCAACAAATCGAGTAGCAAATAATATAAATCTGTCCTTAGAAATATTTGCAAACTCATAAGCAAGACTCTGCAACTTATCACCATTCGGTATAAAGCACTGATCCGCCAAACGATCAAAAATACTCACATCGGCAACAGGGTTTAATGGTTCAATGGTTTGATACAAAAGTTGTCTTACCCTGGTTCTTGTATCTGAAGGAAATGGTCCAAGCACTTCGCCTGCAATAGTCAAACAATCCGTAATCAACCGCTTTAAATCTTCATCAGTGATCAAGTGTGCGATCGGAGCAATATTACCTGTATTGTTTTTTATGTCCGATGCAAGTTGATCACATGCCCCTTGAATTATTTCCTGTAAATGAGTTAAAAATGCATCTCCCAAAACGATCACAGAACGTCCCATCAACAACATCATGATTCCACTAAGCGCTTCTGTAAAATCATCTTTTGATGGTGTTTTCTCCTCCCAATTAATTAAAGTTTTTAATCCCATATCCTTTGCATACATCACCGCTCCAAACAGAACTTCCTCAAAGTACATTTTGATCATTGGATTACTGATCTGTCCCAGGACAAGAGGAAGCACTTCTGCTTTAAATTTATCTGTAATAAATTTGTCCAGAGCACTGACAACTAATCGCAGAGTTTCTGTAGCATCCATGTTTCCGTTGCCGGAGCCTACAAATGCTGCTGTATTTCTTAGAAATGTTTTTAATAGATCGCGACTTAGTCCTACAAAATCATCCTCGAAAATACTGATGAACTCTTCAACAGCGGGAACATTGTCAATCAAACTATCTATTATAACATCATTAATTATAAAGTCAAGAAGATTGTCATACGTCAAATCGTCCGCTGGTCGGTTTCCCAATCTAACATTGATAAACTTTTTAATTAATTCATCAGGTTGGCTTCTTAATGGACCATTAAATGACTGAGTAGTTGCTGTTACAGTTCCGGTTACAATCGTTCCTGCATAGGCAGAAGCATTATTTACTTTCGAGACGATCGCTTCAAAAAGCAATTCAGCTGCACAATATAAAAGTGAAATCCCCTCCGCAATTTCATCTGTAACCTTTGCTTCGTTCTCATATAATTTGACTGCAAATGCAATTGCTTTTTTTATCAGATCCTCCCAATACAAGAAGTTTTCAGGTGTAGGCTGAAACGGTTCCTGTGGCATATCCATAAGTGCATCGGAAAGCGAAACCCTTTGGGCGTAAGTATTATCCCAAGCTCCATTTGTCAATCCATTTATTTCTAATTCGATGATGGCTCTTATTTGTGCACAAGCAAAATTCACTATTTGCTGGTAGATAAATCTTTGTACTTCTTCAAGTATAATCTTTATAGATTCATTGCAAAACTGTTGTGTTTCATCTTTGCTTCCGGTAACATTCGATGATGCTATCGT
Source organism: Bacteroidota bacterium (assembly GCA_031411835.1). GTDB lineage: Bacteria > Bacteroidota > Bacteroidia > AKYH767-A > 2013-40CM-41-45 > JADKIH01. The sequence continues at coordinate 11,119 of JANOBV010000421.1, forward strand.
CGAACCAATTTCAAATGCAGTACGCATTGCAATTTTGGCTACCGGAGCAAATGCTCCCAGAACCGGATTATATTGTTTATAATTTTCCGGAAGAGAATCTTGCAAATACTGAATAGTTGAATCAACTGTTAGATCTGTTGCCCTTCCATAAAATCTTCTGAAGTCTTTGAATTGTACTCCTGCAGTCATCGATTTTGCAACACCTTTGAGCAAACCGACACCGGCACTCATGTTATAGAAAAATCCCGGCGGTTGTCCATTTACATCAATTACTCTTCCTGTCACATTGAAGTTAGCATGCGCCTTCGCAGCTAAAGAAACACTGATTCCAAATTTCGCACTAACATCAACTTCTTCTAAAAACATTATGATCAGTTTAATCGGAAGACCTTGCATTTCCGGAACTCTTTCAATAATTCTGATGAAATCACCTATGGAAATTCCAATTCCTGCTTCTACTCCTGCACCAACTTCAGCAATGGCTTGTGCTTTAGCAATAAATCCAAAATCTTTGAACAGATTAAAAGGCAATTGAAATTGAACTCCGGCAGATGCTCTCGCAAACGCCGTTCCTTTTATGCTAGCATTAATGAATTTTGAGAATGCTGCAGAAGCTTCAGTAAATGCACCAATTCCAATTTCAATTTGAAGTCCTCTGTTTAATGCCAATTCTCCTGTGAATTGCACACTTGCATTTGCCTGTGCATTTGCAAAATCGGTTGATGCCTGAGCCCCCGCGCCGACTAATTTATTGCTTAAATTTAATCCTGCCATTTTGTGTTAATTGAAAAAGTTAGATTAACAAATAAATAGTATTCATATGCAATTATTGAACTTGATTAATGCATCAATTAAATTCAACACTATAAATCCGCCAATCAATAATTCTCTTAATTTAAACGAAACTTTTATTCGCATTTACTCTTACTAAGAAGACCGGATCAATAGCTATTATTAAAACTAATATTACTCAATGAACAATTAAAATCTGCTAAAAACGATCACCAATAGTTTTTCCGTTTTTCAAAATCTACAACTACTTCTTTTTTTCGTTTATTCTTTCAAATATTTATCTTTCCAATTCAAACAGATTTATGCAATTTTAATTAAATTATTTTAATGAGCAAATAAATAATGATTAATAATTACGATTATAAAACCTGGAATCAATTATTATTAATGTAATCTGTAAGTTCTTTATATACCTTATCCATGTATTAGCAAGAAGTGTAATATCCTTTAATAAATGGATCATCTTACTAACTTCTCCTTACTCGGAGGAATGTTAAGCGGATTTACCAACACATATTCAATTACGTAACCCATCAAGCGTCATTCTGTCCGCACTAATATTGATTGATTAAAGCATTACTAATTCTCGGAAGGAATGAGGCTTGATGGTACAACTAACTTCAGGGTGCAATGTTAATTTCCGCTTAACACCGAGCAGAGCTTTCCCATTTTTCGGAAGTCCGGTTATTTCTGTGTCAAAAAATAAATACATGTTACTTCTATTGGTTAATCCCACACATACCTCTCATCATACTCCACCTTATATTCGACGAGAAGCTCTCGGTACTCGTCTTGAAAATTCTTTATGTCGTGATGTCGATGTTGATTTGAAATATAGGAAATTACCGAATCAACTTTCGTTGGACTAACCGAAAATGCACCATAGCCATCTTGCCAATAGAATGTTTTATATGCTTCTCCTTTTGTTTTCACCCATTTCGAAGAATGCGATTTTACTTCTTCAAGTAATTTCATCAATGTAATTTTCTTCGACAGCATACACAATATGTGAACATGATCCGTATACCCGCCTATCTTAATCGTATGACATTCTAAATTATTACATATGCCTCCCATATATGCATGCAATTCGTTTTCGATCTCCGGCAAAATAATTTTCTGCCTGTGCTTCGTACTAAAAACGATATGCATATAATTTTGAACTAACGATTGGCCCATATGACTTTCGATTTAATATTTTCAAATATAATTTTTATTGATGATGATTACCGTTCTTTTTTCGATGGGCGTTGCCCATCGCTGATGTATATCGCCCCTTCAGGGCTCCAAAAATTCAAGTGGTAGCGCCTCAAAGCCCTGAAGGGGCGATAATTTGCATGCACAGGGTGAAGCCCTGTGAAAAAAAAAGCAGCCCATTTCCAAATTCAAGCCCTGAAAGGGCGATATTCAATACCACAGGGTGAAGCCCTGTGTATAATAGAGGAATTAATAGGGGAATTAATAAATGAAAGCAGATATACCATCATCAAATCCCCCCTCCCACAAAATACATATCAACCTCCCCCTTATTCTTCGCCTCAATTTTTCCACGGTGCTCACACTTAAATTTATCTTTCACCAATTCATACGTGCTTCCGCTGATGTTTACTTTTCCTGCTTCGCCACTCGATTCCATTCGCGAAGCTATGTTCACTGTATCGCCCCAGATATCATAAGCGAATTTTTTAACGCCAACAATTCCTGCAACAACGGGTCCGGTATGAATGCCAATTCTTATTTCAAAGATTTCTTTGCCTTCGTTTTTTCTTTGCTGCAAATGCTTTTGCATAAATTGTTGGATTTCCAGTGCAGCAGTTACTACATCGGTTGCATTAGTTGTGTTCACAACAGGCAAACCACCCGCACACATATAGCTGTCGCCAATGGTTTTTATTTTTTCAATATTGTGTTTTGAAATAATATGGTCAAACGCTTTGAAGCATGTATGAATTTCATTTACCAATTCTGTCGGCGTAAGTTTCTCCGAAATCTGTGTGAATCCTTTGAAGTCGGTAAACATTACAGTTACCTCATCAAAGTGCTTTGCATCGGCACTGCCTTTTGCTTTGAGCTCTTCTGCCACTTCTTCGGGAAGTATGTTCAGCAGTAGTTCATCACTTCGTTTTTTACCGGATTTGATTTTATTTCGCTGGCGGAAAACAACTAATGAGAAAATAATTGCGCCTCCAAGTCCGGCAGTTATTGAATTACGAATATTCCGCTGACGGATATCTTTTTTTTCCTGGTCTGCTTTCGCTTCAGATTTCTCTTTTTCAAAATCATGTTGCGCTTGTGTCGCTAAAAGTTTATCGCTGTTTTCAAGAATTAAAATCGAATCACTAGCATTCTTGAATTTAAGCAGAGCTTCATACGCATTATTTAAATCACCAACTTTCACATAGGTTTTTGAAAGCCCTTCGTAGCAATCTTTCGTTAGCCTGTCAATTGCATCAGTACTCATCGTTTTTTCTGCTGTAATGTAATTAAGCAGTGCTTCTTTGTATCTGCCTTGTCCATATAACGCATCTCCCAATCCGGCATTTGCATTGGCAGTCCATGTTGATTTAGGATCATTAGACATCTTAATCGCTCTCTGATAAACATCCTCCGCTTCCTTCCATTGTTGCCTTGATTCATAAACCCATCCCAATTGATTAAGACAATGAACCATGTTTTCAACACCATTGAGAGGCTTAAATAGCTCAAACGCTTTATTGGAAACAAATAATGAGCTATCATACTTCCCCATAAACCAATAGGCTTCTCCTTTATGCATCGTGATGTCAGCAATGCCATAGGTATACTTAATGGCAATGGCGACTGCGAGGCCTTGATTGAGATAAGCAATTGCTTCCGGATAATCTTTCATCGAAATTCTCATCCATCCTAAGTCGTGATAATTCCACATTATCTGCATTGAATCGTGTGCTTCATGAGCCTCCGAGTTTGCCTTATTGTAATAGTCGAGTGCACGGGCATAGTCACCTTTAAACCTGTAGGCCTGGCCAAGGTTATGATAACTTGTAGCTATATCGGATTTGTTATTCACCCTCGTGGCAATTTTCAATGCTGAATCATAAAAAGCAATTGCGTGTGGATAATAATTTAATCCTTGTTGCCTGTAATATTGTCCGAGTGCATTTAGACCCAATGTGACTCCATGAATATAATTGATGCTTTCGGCAATTCTTATTCCCTCCGTTATTGATCGATAAATAAGAACCGTGTCTTCTGTTGCCTCTGAGAGTCTGTAATAAAGCAACACTTTTTGTGTATCAACACTACAAGTCATTAAACGTGAATTCACACTGACATAACTTCTTTTGAGAGCATCTTTTTGGTTTAAACTTACAGAGAGATCGTATGCATTCTTTACGTTATCAATGAACTTTTTATAATCTTTTTCGACAGCTGCAAT
>JANOBV010000422.1:0-11557 GCA_031411835.1 Bacteroidota bacterium
CAGACGATTTCGAGAAATGCTGAATGGAAAAATAATCAAACGCTTTCACTTGCTGACATCAAAAAAAATCCTGAAAGCGCTAGAGTAAATTGTGCCGCAGGAAGCGCATACCTTTTTACAATTACAAATACAACAGTTCCTGAGAATGAAAAAGACAGTTTACTTTCCAAGGCAATAATACATTTAAATAAATCGATTGCTATTTATCCTGAATACAATGATGCATTGCTCGACCTCGGTTTTGCTTATAACCTAAAAAATGATTTTGACAAAGCTGATGAATACTGGAGTCGGGTTCGTGCAAGAACACCCAATCATCCGAAGCTAAAAATATTCGACAATTTCCTTGCTACGAAATATTTGGATATCGCTGTTTCTGCTGAACAAAAAAGCAAATTAGATTCTGCAATTTATTATTACAACAAAGCAGCGATTTATGGATTCCACAAAGATTCCACTATGCTTGTTATCAATTATAACCTAGGTGGAATTTATTATAACTCCGGCAACTTCCCAAAAGCGCAAGAGTCTCTTCAAAAAGTTCTTGCTATTGATCCGAACTATGCAAATGCAAGACAAGGGCTTGAGGCTACAGAGCAGATGATGAAAAAGTGAGTGGTAAGTGGTGAGTGGTAATTAGCAGGGCACGGGTACTTGATACGGCTTACTATGAATGGTCAAGGAAAAAAGGGCGGCATGAATGTTTCATTCGACAGCCGCCACCTTATATCTTCAGACAATATTAACCTTTGACCAAATATTTATTTCATGCAATCCAATTCCAAGCTGAAAGTGATGCTAATTACTACTCACCACTTACTACTTACCATTTTCTTATGGGAAAATCCCCAACGATTGATAACTCACTCCAAGCTTCCTGATCCCACTTACAAATGCAGCAGTACGTAAATCTTCTATACGTTTATCTGACTTTTTAATTTCGCGGATCTCATTGAATGCAGAGATCATTGTCTCTTCTAATCCTGAACGAACCAGATCAATTTCATCAGCTCCATGAGTGATCACTTTTTTCTGGCGAGCATCCAAACTTCTTCCCGTCATGTCTTCAACGGCTTTGATCATTTCAAATGTTGATGTTTCCTGGAAACGTTTTTCCATTCTACCGAAACGAACGTGCGATAAATTTTTCAGCCATTCAAAATAAGAAACGGTAACACCACCTGCATTCAAATAAAGATCAGGAATGATCATTACATTTTTCTGATTCAGGATTACTTCAGCATTTTTTGTCACAGGACCATTTGCACCTTCAGCAATTATTTTTGCTTTTATACGAGGAGCATTTTCTTTTGTAATTTGATTTTCCAATGCTGCAGGAATAAGAATATCACATTCCATTTCCAACATCGACATTGCATCAGTAATATTTTTTGCACCCGGGAAATCTAAAAGGCTGCCTTTACTTTTTCTATGATTAAATAGCGCTTCAATGTCAAGTCCTTTCTCATTATAAACTCCACCTTCACGTTCTAGGATCCCAATTACCAATGCTCCACCTTCTTCACAGAATTTTGCAGAATAGTACCCAACATTACCGAGGCCTTGAACGATAACTTTTTTACCGCTTATGCCTGTTGTCAGTCCGATCTCTTTCATATCCTCAGCATGACTTAATGCTTCACAGATGCCGAAGAAAATTCCTTGTCCGGTTGCTTCTGTTCTACCTTGAATACCACCTTGACCTAATGGTTTGCCGGTAACACAACCGAGTGCATTGATATCGTCATATTTAAAAGTTGCATAGGTATCAGCAATCCATGCCATTTCGCGAGGACCACTTCCGTAATCAGGAGCAGGTACATCGATACCCGCACCGATCATACTTTTCTTGATCAACTCCGTTGTATAGCGACGAGTGATCTTCTCCAATTGTTTTACAGTATAGTTTTGCGGATTGACTTTGATACCACCTTTCGCACCTCCGAATGGAACATCAACGACAGCACATTTGAATGTCATAAGCGTTGCCAAGGCTTTTACTTCATCCTCGTTTACAAATTCGCTGTAACGAATCCCGCCTTTGGTTGGAGTTTTGTGATGGCTGTGTTGAACTCGAATTCCTTCGACCACTTCAATCTTTCCATCTTTTTCTAATGGGAAAGAAAATTTATAAATGCTATTACAAATTTTAATTTGATGAAGCAGTCCCGGTTCAAAATCTGTTAGGGCGGCAGCTTTATCAAAATATGCCATCACGTCATTATAAAACTTCTGGCCATTTTCAAGATCATTGCTCATAGAAGGAGTCCTTTTTCTTGTAAAAATAAGTAAGTTTTTAAATCGTGCAACAGCAGTTTGCGGAAGTAATACACCATCGATTTTGTTTTTCGTTATTCGTGAATCGTAAATCGAATCCTAGCAGTTAACCACCGTGAAAATATTATTGGAAAGCTATCTAAATCAAAGGGTTAAAGGAAATCGATTGAAATTGGTCTATAAGTCAATTAAATGCTGTGATTCGAATTACTATTCACGAATTACTATTCACGTCTTTCCCAAGTGCATTGAAAACCGAATTGATCAAAGTAAGAATAATGCTAAAGAAAAAAGCTGTCCAGAAACCATCGACATAAAATCCGGGTACGATCTTTCCTGCTAAGAGAACCATAGCAGCATTAATGACGAGTAAAAATAATCCAAGCGTAACGATAGTAATTGGAATTGTAAGAATTACTAAAATTGGTTTGATAAGTGCGTTTAAAACAGCAAGTACAGCTGCAACGATAATAGCAGTAAAAACAGATTCAACTTTAACACCATCAAAAAGAAACGACGCTATAACTACAGCAAGAGCACTAATGATGAGTTGAGCAAGCAGTTTCATTTTTCCGATTTTAAATTGGTATAGATTACTTTAATTTAATATCCTTCACATTCATTTGAATGCTAGTTTTATTATTGAAAGTATTTTCATCTAGTGCATAACAAATATCGAATGGAATTTTTCTTGAGATGAATGAGAAATGTTGTCCCATCTGAAAAGCGATTCCATCCATTCCGAAACGCGTTGTTTCATCTTCTGCAAGATTTAACTTTAGGTGATTATTTCCCACAACACGAGACATACCAGTATCCCGAACATTATCACTTCTAAAAACCGGATTCATATTTCCCGGACCAAATGGTGCAAATTGTTTTAGAATATTAAAAAATGATGGTGTGATCTCAGAGAGACGAAGCATAGAATCGATCTCAATTTCCTGAGTGAGCATGTGTTCTTCGATCGTAGAAGAAACGATTTCTTCAAAACGTTCTTTGAACTTTTCAATGTTCTCAATTCGCATTGTCAATCCCGCAGCATACATATGTCCACCGAATTGCTCAAGCAAATCACTACACGTTTCAATAGCATTATAAACATCAAAATCTTTTACCGAACGTGCAGAGCCGGTCGCCATTCCATTTGATTCAGTAAGAATGATTGTAGGGCGATAATATTTTTCTGTCAAACGTGAAGCGACAATTCCAATAACACCTTTATGCCAGCTTGCATTGAATAAAACTGTAGAGCGACGTCTCGAAAATTCAGGATCCGCTTGAATCATATCAAAAGCTTCTTGCGTAATTTTCACATCAAGATGTTTTCGTTCTTCATTATGTTCTTTGATCCGAAGCGAATTTGTTTTAGCAATAGTAGAATTCTCAGAAATTAGTAATTCAACCGCATGTCGTGCATCGTGAATTCTACCTGCTGCATTTATACGAGGACCAATGATGAATACAAGATCATTTACTGTAAGATTGTAATGTGGCACTCTTCTATCGTCCTCCTGTATATCCACATAAACAGGAACTTTTTCCATTTCGAGAATGGCTTTTATTCCAAGTCGTGGTTTATAATTCAATTGTTTTAATCCGAAGTGAACGAGTACACGATTTTCTCCTACCAAAGGAACGATATCAGCAGCAGTACTAATTGCTACAAGATCGAGGTACTGTTCAATTTCTTTGAAGGGGATTTTATGTTTCTGCGCATAACCGGAAATAAATTTGAAACCGATACCACATCCTGAAAGTTCATCGAATGGATAATAGTCATCCGCTCTTTTAGGATCGAGTACAGCAACAGCTTCGGGAAGAAATTCTCCCGGACGATGGTGATCACAGATAATGAAATCAACACCCATTAATTTTGCTGCATGAACTTTATCGTTCGATTTGATTCCGCAATCAAGCGCGATGATCAATTTAAAATCATTCAATGCTGCGAATTCAATTCCGGCAGTAGAAACTCCATAACCTTCTTTGTAACGATCAGGTAAATAGAAATCTACATGCTCATAAAAACTTTTGATGAATGAATAGACCAAAGCAACAGCGGTTGTACCATCAACATCGTAATCGCCGTAGACTAATATTTTCTCATTTCTAAAAATGGCTTCCTCCAGACGAGTAACCGCTTTGTCCATATCGGTCATTAAAAACGGATCATGTAGATCCGTTACCGAGGGCCGAAAAAATAGCCGTGCTTGATCAAATGTAGTAATTCCGCGACGTACAAGAAGAGTAGCAAGGGTCTTGCTAATATTCAGTTGCGATGCAAGCGCAGTAACCAACTCCGGTTTCCCGTCAGGTTTAAGCGCCCATCTTTTCTCACGAATTTCCACGTCTGTCATAATGCGATGCAAGATAGTCAAAATGCTCCCCGATAGATGTTCTTATATTAAAAGAAACGTACAGGCTGTGGTGTATAACTCAAATCTATTGGTAAAATGTTTATTTACGAAGCAAAAACAACTTTTTCATTCTTCAAAATCACAAAATTTTCATCCTTCATTATCCTCATCATCTGCGGATTCCAATTCAATATCGTGCTTCGAATTCTTGCCTGACACGACGATTACAATTTCGCCTTTGACTGTTTTAGCACTGAAGTGTTCTTTGCATTTTAAAAGGGAGCCATGATAATTTTCTTCGAACATTTTCGAGATCTCTCTCGAAACGCAAGCACTTCTTTCTTGTCCAAAAACATTGATAAATTGATCAAGCGTTTTTACGAGACGGTAAGGCGATTCATAAAAGATCATGGTACGTTCCTCTTCACGCAATTTTTCCAAGCGTGTTGCACGCCCTTTTTTCTGCGGAAGAAATCCTTCGAAAGTAAAGCGATCGGCGGGCAAACCGGAATTGACAAGTGCAGGAACGAAAGCAGTTGGACCGGGAAGTGTTTCCACTTTTATTCCTTGTTTGATGCATTCTCTAACGAGTAAAAATCCGGGATCAGAAATACCGGGCGTGCCTGCATCAGTAATTAAAGCAATTGTTTCTCCAGCAGCAATACGTTCAACGATGTCAGTAACGATCTTATGCTCGTTATGCATATGATATGATTGCAGACGCTTGTCAATTCCAAGATGACGCATTAGATTTCCACTTACGCGTGTATCTTCAGCGAGAACAGTATCAGCTTCTTTTAAGATCCGTATAGCCCGTAGCGTAATATCTTCGAGATTACCGACAGGAGTTGGAACAAGGTAGAGCCCTGTTTTTTCCATTACCCAAGGAAACGTCTTTCAACGATATCCATAAAAAGTGAAGCGACAGATGGTTGTTTTTCCCAGTTAAATTCCTGCGAAATATTTTTCATGAATTCTTGAGCACGATTAGAAGAACCGCATGAATTTAGATGATCGATAGACGAATTATATTTCTGAGAATCGCCGTTGAAAAGCTGATTGATGAATTGAAATTTTTCATTCAGTCCGATCGCTGCTTTAATATCTTTCACAGGAACTTTATGTAAATGATCAGAGACACTATGCGAATTTTGATTCATAGCAATACGATCGCCTAGTGTTTCGTGATCTTCAAATTTGTGTGCAATTGAAGGTGAAGATGCAAACATTTCATGCAGATCAGAATGCGATTTTTTGATCTGATTTAATTCAGCAGCAGTTTCAGCTTTAGAAATATCGGCCATCAATTTATCCATTGAAATGTTGGAATGCGAAATACCCGGAATTTCAACAGGAGCTTCACTCATTTCTTCTTTACGAATTGGTTCAGAAGGTATAGGTGTCGAAGATGCCATTGGTTGAACAATATCATTTGAAGTAGGAACTGATACAGGAGTTTGATCTTTCGTGATCGATGGCTCAACAACCTGAGCAACGGGTTCAACAGGTGCCGAAGCAACTGGATTTGCAACCGGCGGTGGATTATTATTGAATCTCATTTCTGCAATATTCGGCATCTGCATTTCATTGAGCAGTTGCATTGCATTTTGATAATTCAATTGGAGTGAAAGTTCATAAAGTTTGCGGATCTCCGCTAAAAAAACGTCCATTTCCGCTGCAGGAATAGCAGAAGAATGAGCTTGCATAGAACGATGGAGGTCTCTGATTCTTTCCGTTGAAAGAATTAATTGTTGATGAATAATGGGACTTTGCATGGCTTTCTAACGCAACTTTTTTAAGGATGTTGTTCTTTTTGGAAAAAATTTGAGCCGAGAAAAGTCAAATAACATCCGATTCCAAACTTGTAAAAACCCTCTAGATAAACTACTTTTGGCCACTCAAACAATCCCTCAATGTTTCTTGAATCATTATACTCCAGAGAAGTACGAAAAGGCCATATTGAAGTGGTTTGCGGATCAATGTTTTCCGGAAAAACAGAAGAATTGATTCGAAGACTGAAGCGGGCAAAAATTGCTAAGCAAAAAGTTGAGATTTTTAAACCAAAGATCGATACGCGTTATGATGATGTGAATGTTGTTTCTCATGATTCCAATTCTATTCATTCGACACCTGTAGAATCAGCATCGCAAATTTTATTGCTAGCAAATGATGTCGATGTAATTGGAATTGATGAAGCACAATTTTTCGACGATGAGCTTCCTTCAGTTTGTCAGATTTTAGCCAATAGAGGAATTCGAGTACTTGTTGCCGGATTAGACATGGATTATTTAGGTAAACCTTTTGGTCCCATCCCTACTCTACTTTCAATTGCAGAATACGTTACAAAAGTACATGCCATTTGCATGAAATGCGGCGAGTTGGCTAACTATTCTCATAGAACAGTAGCCGGAGAAACAAGAATTTTGCTTGGAGAACAAGAAAGTTATGTTCCACTTTGTCGTCATTGTTTTAATCAGGAAAGAAAAGAGCATAATTAAATGAACGAAACCACTTATAGCGTCAATCAGATTGCAGTGGTTACGGGCGGACAGTTGATTCAACATTGTCCGGAACAATCCGACATACGCGATCTTTTAACGGATAGTAGACGAGTTCTACAGAGTGAGAATGCATTATTTTTTGCAATCAAAGGTGAGCGTCATGATGGTCACAAATTCATAGCAGATCTTTTCAATCAAGGTGCTCGAAATTTTATAGTCAGCGAACTTAACGATGACTTTAAGGATCTTAAAGCAAATTTTATTGTTGTTGATAATGCACTGAGTGCAATGCAACAACTTACTGCCTTTCATCGCAAGCATTTTTTCTATGATGTAATTGGAATAACAGGAAGTAATGGAAAGACCATTGTAAAAGAATGGTTGTATCAATTACTTCGAGCAGATTTGAATATTGTAAGAAGTCCGAAGTCGTATAATTCACAGATTGGCGTTCCACTTTCAGTTTGGGGAATGCAGGAAGAGCATCAACTTGCAATTTTTGAAGCAGGGATTTCAATGCCGGGAGAAATGAAAAAACTGGAGGAGATCATTCATCCGACAATTGGAATTTTTACAAATATCGGTTCTGCACATGATGAAAATTTCAACAATGAACGAGAAAAGGTGCTTGAGAAGTTGGAATTATTTTCCGGAGTAAAGACTTTAATTTATAATAAAGATTACTCAACGATTCAAGAATCGATCAGTGAATATCCTTTTACGGAAAAAGAAATTAAACTTTTTTCATGGTCAAGAAAATCGAAGGCTGATCTGCAAGTTGGACGAGTTTCAAAGAGCAACGATGACACAGAAATTCAAGCTGTCTATGAAAATGAATTCATCAACATCACGATTCCTTTTATTGACGATGCATCAGTAGAAAATGCAATTCATTGTTGGTCGCTCATGCTTGTTATGGGAATAGACCAGACTGTTATCCAAGAGCGCATGCACATGCTTAGTCCTGTTGCAATGCGATTGGAAATGAAAACAGGTATTAACAATTGTTCAGTAATAAACGACAGTTACAATTCAGATATTGGATCACTTACCATTGCACTCGATTTTTTAAATCAGCAGAAGCAACATGAAAGCAAAACTCTAATCCTTTCTGACATATTACAAAGCGGGAAGAATGAAGAATCGCTATACAAAGAAGTTGGTGATCTTTTGAAAGCGAAAGGAATTACATCATTGATCGGTATCGGTCCGGCAATTTCTCGTCAAGAAAAATATTTTCTGATGGAAAAAAAGTTTTTCCGTTCGACAGATGATTTCCTGCGCGACTTTTCTCCAAGCGATTTCAAAGACGAAACTATTTTATTGAAAGGTGCGAGATTATTTGGATTTGAAAAGATCTCGAAGACACTTCAGCAAAAGGCGCATGAAACAGTATTAGAGATCAATCTGAATTCACTCATCCATAATTTGAATTATTACCGTTCGCGTTTAAAACCGCAAACGAAGATGATGGCCATGGTTAAAGCCACATCATATGGAAGTGGAAGTTTTGAAGTAGCCAACATTTTACAATTCCACCATGTCGATTATTTAGCTGTTGCTTATTCAGATGAAGGCATTGAGTTAAGGAAGGCAGGAATTTCACTTCCTATAATGGTAATGAATCCTGAAGTGATGAATTTCGAAATGATGATGAAATATCGTCTAGAGCCTGAGATTTATAATTTTCGTCAATTGAATCAACTAGCAGAAGTGTTGAAGAAACATCAAGGCGAACCATTCAAGATCCATTTGAAATTGGATACAGGAATGCATCGATTAGGATTTGAAGAAAGAGAGATCAATGAATTGGTTGTGCGGTTGAATAACAATAAGCATCTCGTAATTCAATCGATCTTTAGTCATCTTGCAGGGAGTGATGAAGCCGAACACGATGGATTTACGAAACTGCAAGTTGATCGTTTCAAAAAGATGAGTGATGAGATCATGTCGAATTTCAATTACCTGATCATGCGTCACATTTTAAATTCATCGGGTATCCTCCGCTTTAGCGAAGCGCAATATGAAATGGTTCGATTGGGAATTGGGTTGTATGGATTTGCAGCGACACCGAATGAACAAAATCATCTTGAACAAGCGGCAACATTGAAAACAACCATTTCGCAGATCAAAAATGTAGCAGCGAATGAAACGATCGGATACAGTAGAAAAGGAAAATTGAAACGCGATACGATTGTTGCAACAGTTGCGATTGGTTATGCAGATGGAATTAACAGACGGCTCAGTAATGGAGTTGGAAAAATGTTAGTGAATGGAAAATTAGCACCAATTATTGGAAATGTTTGTATGGATATGTGTATGCTCGACATCACAGATATTCCGGCGAAAGAAGGTGATGAAGTAATTGTTTTCGGCACAGATTATCCGGTCACAGAAATGGCAAAAGCCACAGGAACGATAGCGTATGAGATCTTAGTGAATGTTTCGCAACGTGTGAAGCGAGTCTATTTTCATGAATGATTTTTTTTGCCACGAATGCACGAATAAAAATATTTTTGCCACGAATGCACGAATAAAAATTATTCGTGCATTCGTGGCAAAAATATATCTCTAGAAGAACTTCGGCATTTTATTATAGTGTCTCGAATGCTGCCCTCTTTTGATCAATGCAACATAAGTAAAGTTGATCTCAATAGCACTCGTAGAAGCAGCGGAACTAGATAAAGAAGAAACGTTATTATCGTAGGTGATTCCTAATCCAACAGAGTTGTATTCAAAACGTGCATTAACAGCAATAGCATCATTCCAACGATAGAAACCACCGAGATAGAAATATGCTTCTTTCTGATAATTGGTATAACGCGACTTGAATTGAATTTTATTTTTAAATAATCCACCAAACATAAGTTCACTTTGTGGTCCTTGTGACATGTAAATTGCTTTAGGCAAGATCCACATATAACCTTCTCTATCCAGACTTAATTCTGCACTTGAATGAACAGTGATCTTACTATTCAATGGTGCATCTTGACGTAGGAAGAAACTTACATTCGGACTTCCAACGTGAGCCATTGAAGCTCCAATGTTGAAGAAGTTTTTACCATCAGGAACATAATAATAATTTACACCGGCATTAAAATCAAGATAAGAGAATGATTCAAGCTGAATACTTTCTCCACTCATTACACTAGGATCAAAACTATCTCCATTCCATTGTTCATCCCAAGTTGCCTTAGAAAGATCAAGTGATTGCTGATTTAATCCGGCTTGAAATCCAACAGTAAAAAACTGATCACCTTGATCAGAAAGGCCGGCAGTATATGATAATGAACCTTCAACAATTGTAGATGCAAATCCCGCTTCCCCTGCTTTATCTTGAGAAACAAGGAACCCAATACCAAAGAAATTACTTCCCATTGTTCCTTTTCCAAGAGGTGCGTCACCGGAAACATGAATCGTTGTATAGCCTTTGCCTAAACCGGACCATTGACTACGATAAATATTACTTAAACGAAATTTTCCATCGAACACACCGGTAAGAGCAGGATTTACAATTAAAGGAGCATTGTAAAACTGAGAGAAGTGTTGATCTTGGGCATGCAAAGTAGTTGCAACCTGAATTGCAAATGCAACCAGCACAAGGAATACGTTTTTATTTGGCAAAATTTTTCGCATTGAAAAATTTATTACTTATCTAATTAATGTTACACTTCCCGTCTTACTTATTGTTGATCCATCATCAAAATTGATGGTATACACATACGTAAAGACGCCCGGATTCAAATCTTTACCATTATAAGTACCATCCCAGCCGGTAGTTTGCTGAGTGGTTTCAAATACTTTTTCACCCCATCTATCATAGACAGTAAATCTTACTCCATAAAGATTATTTCCACGAACGAAAAGATAGTCGTTTCGTCCATCACCATTTGGAGAAAAAGAATTTGGCACAAATACATCATTGTTGTGCAGAATAGTTACTATCACTTGACGAGTTGTGAAGCATCCTGCTCCATCTGAAATTGTACAAGTATAAACAGTTGTTTCAAGAGGAGTTGCAATTGGATTAGGAGCTGTCGTACTATCAAGTCCCAAAGCTGGAGACCATGAATAGGTGATACCACCACCGGCATTCAACTGATAAGAACTTCCCCAATACATTGCTGTATCCGGTCCAACAAATGCAGAAGGAACACTTTCTATTTTAATGAAAGAATAATAGATCACAGTGTCTGAACCATATTGATTAGTCACAATAAGTTGAACATCATAGAGTCCATCCTGAGTATATAAAATACCGGTTGGATTTTGTAGTGAAGAAGTATCAGGAACAGCGCCCGGGAAATACCATGACCAAGAAGTAAATGGTCCGCCGGAAATTATTTGTCCTTGGAATGAGAATGGAGTATTTTGACAAGCTTGTGCAAATGGAGCATAGATATCTGTTACAGGTAATGG
>JANOBV010000423.1:0-2640 GCA_031411835.1 Bacteroidota bacterium
AATAGTACTCCAACTTAATCCGGCCTGAAAAGAATCGAGAACGATGTATTCAAAGTGAAGCGCATCGTCGTGAACAGGAGTCCCCCATTCTACATCGTGATATTCCATCATCAATTCAGATGACAAGCACCATGGACAACGAGTCAATTCCTTTGCCATTAAAAACCAAATTAAGCTTGCGGTTGAACGGCAGCGGCTGCAGCTTTCGCAGCTTTCTCTTTCATTCCTTCGTAAGTCACAGAACCCGGACGTTCCAATGGATGTCCAAGTGCGCGATCCCAAAGTAATGATGCCATTACACCTAAAGACCTACTAACTCCGAAAAGAACTGTATAGAAATCGTATTCTTCCATTCCGTAGTGAATCAACAATGCTCCACTATGAGCATCTACATTCGGCCATGGATTTTTTATCTTTTTAATGCCCGATAAAATTTCAGGAACTACTTCGTAAACCATTTTCACGATCTGACAATTTTCATCATCAGGCATGTATGTTTGCGCGAATTCCATTTGAGCTACAAAACGCGGATCAACTTTACGAAGAACAGCATGACCGTATCCGGGTATTACTTTACCTTCTTCAATTGTTTTCATCACATAATCTTTCAATTGCTCTTTAGTAGGTTTTGCTCCATCATAATAATTACGAAGATCAAGGATCCAACGAACAACTTCCTGATTAGCTAAACCATGCAACGGACCTGCAAGTCCATTCATTCCTGCAGCGAAAGATAAATATGGATCACTCAAGGTAGAACCTACTAAGTGAGTGGCATGTGCAGAAACGTTTCCACCTTCATGATCGGCATGTAGTGTCAAATATAAACGCATCATTCGCTTCATATCATAATCGTCATATCCTAGCATGTGCGCAAAGTTAGCTGCCCAATCTAATTTCGGATCAGGTTCGATATGAATGTTATTCTTGTAAATACGGCGATAGATATAAGCTGCTACTCTGGGTAAACGAGCGATCAGATTCATTACATCTTCGTACATCGAATCCCAATAATCTTTCTTGTTAAGTCCTTTGCGATAAGATGCAGCGAAAATAGACTCTGTCTGCAAAGCCATGACTGCAATACTAAATTGCGTCATTGGATGAGTAGTTAATGGAAGTTTGTCAAGTGTATCAAACACATGCTTTGGCACATTGCTGCGACGCGCCCATGCATTACTAACATTTGTTACATCTTCGTCAGTTGGCATTTCGCCAATTAACATCAGATAAAATATTCCTTCAGGAAGTGGCTCTGTATCACCCGGAGCTTTTGGAAGTTGAGCTCGCAATTCAGGAATACTATATCCACGGAAGCGAATTCCTTCATCTGGATCAAGCTTACTTGTTTCTGTAACCATTCCTAGCATGCCCTTCATTCCACTATAGACCTGCTCAATTGAGTATTGACCTATGATATAATGACCATTCGTTTTAATAAACTCTTTAGTCTCTGCTGCCAATGGCAATGCCACTCTGGCAAAAGCATCTTTTATTTTATCCGTTTTCACTTATGAATTATTATATTATCTATTTCAAATAAAGGTATAGACTAACGTCCAATTACCTTTTCCATATTATCTTTTTTCTTACCACCACCATCGATATTCAATTCCGGCAGAACTAATACAACACTTATTATGAATCCAATCAAAAGCAAGATCCAGACTATTGTCGTCACCTTTTTCTTTGTGCTACCACGTTGGAAAAATGGTTTTCTTTTTTTGACTTTTACACGCTTTCTTAATCGTCCTGTATTAGGCGAAATTGAGTATTCTCCTGAAGCGATCTTATCGAGTGTATCCTGATCCATCTATTAGCTTCTTGAAAAGAATCTTATTTGCTTACAAATTTAAAATCTTTTCCGCCAAATCTAGCATTTGTTCCTAAAGCTTCTTCAATTCTTAGTAATTGATTGTATTTAGCAATCCGATCTGAACGGCTGGCAGAGCCTGTTTTGATTTGTCCGGTACTTAATGCGACTGCCAGATCAGCAATGGTAACATCTTCAGTTTCTCCACTTCTGTGACTCATAACAGCAGTATAGCTATTGTTTTGCGCCATAGAAACAGCATTTATAGTTTCTGTTAACGTTCCGATTTGATTCACTTTTACAAGGATAGAGTTTGCTACTTTATCCTGAATTCCTTTACTCAATCTTTTAACATTCGTCACAAAAAGATCGTCTCCGACCAACTGGATCTTTGATCCAACAGCATCTGTCAATTTTTTCCATCCATCCCAATCATCTTCAGCTAATCCATCTTCAATTGAAATGATCGGATATTTCTTCACCCAATCAGCCCAATAAGCGGCCATTTCTGCCGGACTTAATTTATCGCCAGTCGATTTCTTGAAAATGTACTTACCTTCTTTTGCATCAAAAAATTCTGACGCTGCTGCATCCATCGCTATGTAAATATCTTTCCCTGCCGTATATCCTGCTTCTCCAATTGCATCTAAAACGGATTGAATGGCTTCTTCATTCGACTTCATATTCGGAGCAAATCCGCCTTCGTCACCTACATTTGTCGAAAGACCTTTTTTCTTCAATACAGCTTTCAGATGATGAAACACTTCTGTTCCCATTCTCAGAGCTTCAGCAAACGATGACGCTCCAACCGGCATGACCATGAATTC
>JANOBV010000424.1:0-2216 GCA_031411835.1 Bacteroidota bacterium
CTCCCAAACTCGAAGAAAAATATGTGAATGCGTTGGCCGAAGATTTAAATTCGGGTGAGTGGGATAGAAAGTATGGGCATTTTAGAAAGCAGGCGACTTTTACTTGCGCATTGCGGATGCTTGTGTTTTCATTTGAATAACCATTTTCTTGTGTGTTGAAAACCCCAAATTATCAACAACCACAACATTTCCCCCACAAAACCGCCAATTTTTTCACCCCCAAAACACCAACGTCGTATCATTAACCGCCCAACTTTTCTATCTTTGCCGAAAATAAACCAACCCCATGAGCCTCGTAGTAGTCGGAACAGTGGCATTTGACGCCATAGAAACACCATTCGGAAAAACAGATAAGATAATCGGCGGCGCTGCTACCTATTCAGGGATCTCCGCTTCTTATTTTGGAAAAGACATCAAACTGGTTTCAGTCGTAGGTGAAGATTTTCCAACTGAAATGATCGAAAAATTCGGTCAATTCGGATTGAACACGGAAGGTTTACAAATTAAAAAAGGACAGAAAACTTTTTTCTGGTCAGGTAAATATCATGTCGACATGAACACACGCGACACACTTGATACACAGTTGAACGTTCTACTTGACTTCGATCCTGTCATTCCTTCATCATATCAAGATTGCGAATTTTTGATGTTGAGCAATTTAATGCCGCAACTTCAGAAAAAAGTTATCGAGCGCATGAACAAACGTCCGCGATTAGTAGTAATGGACACAATGAATTTCTGGATGGAAACTCAAATGGATGCATTGCTTGATACGATCAAATTAGTAGACGTACTTACGATCAACGATTCTGAAGCTCGTCAATTGACTAATGAATATTCATTAGTTCGTGCTGCACAGAAAATTTTGCAGATGGGACCAAAATATTTGATCATTAAAAAAGGAGAGCATGGTGCATTGTTATTCAACAAAGAACAAGTGTTCTTCGCTCCTGCTCTTCCGCTTGAAGATGTATTCGACCCAACAGGCGCGGGCGATACATTCGCAGGTGGATTCATCGGTTACCTTGCACAAACACGCGACATCTCTTTTGAAAACATGAAACGTGGAATTATCTACGGTTCTGCAATGGCTTCTTTCTGTGTTGAGAAATTCGGTATTGAAAGATTAGCAGAATTGAAACAAGAAGAGATCGACGAGCGAGTTCAACAATTTGTGAATCTTGTTCAGTTCGATATTGAATTGGTTTAAATAAAAAATCTAAAGGCCCCGTCAATCAGCGGGGCTTTTTTGTGCCCTATAATTTTAGCCACGAATCCACGAATAAAAAATAATTCATTCGTGAATTCGTGGCTAAATAAAAATTCGTGTTTCAACTTTAATATAACAAATTATCAGACGGATTCGATTGGCTACGAATCCACGAATAAATAAAATAGTCATTCGTGAATTTGTGGCTAAAAATAATTCGTGTTCCAATTCTAATATAATACAAATTGTGAGTTGGATTCGAAAGGTTTCTGCATTTATTGGTAATGCCCTATCCAATCTTAAATTATATTCGTGAAATCAATTTTATTTTAAAATAATTTCATGAATGGACAATATTCTATTTAAACAAGAAAGTTTCCTGATTGTTGGAAAATGCATGGAAGTTCATAATAATCTTGGAGCCGGTTTTTTGGAAATTGTTTACAAAGACGCTCTTGAACTAGAATTCAGAAGAGCCGGAATACCATACGAGAGAGAAAAAATATATGATATAAAATATAAGGGCATTATTTTACCTCATAAATTCTTTGCAGATTTTGTTGTATTCGATAAAATCATTTTAGAGGTAAAAGGAACCTCGAAAATTAACGATGCATTGATTGCGCAATCGCTCAACTATTTGAAAGTGTCAGGAAATCAACTTGCAATAATTGCAAATTTTGGAGAATTAAAATTGAATTCTAAAAGAGTTGTGCTTTGAGGTGCGAAAACTTAAAATAAATTTGCCACGAATGCACGAATGGATTTTTACTATTCGTGCATTCGTGGCAATTAAAAATTGAATACGAGAAGTGTTGTACTTAGATTTACCGCCAGAACTTAAAATAAATTTGCCACGAATGCACGAATAGATTTTTGCTATTCGCGCATTCGTGGCAATTAAAAATTGAATACGAGAAGTGTTGTACTTAGATTTACCGCCAGAACTTAAATTAAATTTGCCACGAATGCACGAATAGATTTTTGCTATTCGTGCATTCGTGGC
>JANOBV010000425.1:0-24653 GCA_031411835.1 Bacteroidota bacterium
AAAAATATATGCATTAAAAAAATGAGCGTACTTATCCATTTGCAACCATTCACCATTATCATTAAAGAAATGAAACTTGCTTTTCGGATAATCACTATACCACTGGGTATATAACCAACTCATACTTGCTGTATATAAAATAGCTGTTGAGTAATTGATAGTCCGCAACCTCGATTTATTTGGAACTGGACTATTCTGAAAAAAAGTAAGTGTATCGCTTGGCTGTGGTTTAGCAATTAAGAAACAAAAAAGTAAAAGAAAAAGAAGGAGAATTTTTCTCATAAAATATCTTAGCGGATCAAAAGTATTCGCCCTGTTTTTTCAATCTCATCATTATTAGCCACTGTAAAGTTAGCTTGATAAACATAAATGCCATCATGAGCAAAATGTCCTTTGTATCTTCCATCCCACCCTTTCAGAATATTATCAGATTCAAAAATCACTTCACCCCAACGATCATATATACGCAATGAATACTTTTCAGGTTGTGATCCAACTCCTGTGAAGATCTCATTGACGCCATCATCATTTGGAGTAAAAGCGCTTGGGAATAAAATATCATTCAAGCAATCTTCAATTACAAGAATTGAATCTGAAGTTTCGCATCCGGAAAAATTTGTGACATTTAAAATAACTTTCACGCCTTTTTCAACAATAAAGATCGAATCAGTTGAACCATCTTGCCATAAGTAGGTTGAAAAATTATTTACTTTCAATGGGATTTTATTTCCCGGGCAAATCTTGAAATCATTTCCTAGATCAACCGTGGGTCGCGAACCAGGCCCTTCAACTATAGTAGTGTTCAATGTAAGTCCACAAGCTATTGGGTCACTAATAGTTGCCGTGTAATCACCCACCGACAAATTACTGATCCTAGGAGTTGATTGTGGCGGTGAAGTATTCCACATCAAAGTAGTGAGTGGTCCCGAACCTAATATGACGATAGACACACTTCCATCAGAATCACCTTCACATGTAACATCTGTCGATGAAAGAGAAGCATCAATAATTCCAACTTGTTTAGTGACTGAAGTTAAAGGAATACAAGCACCACTTGCAGTAAGAGTTACATTGAAATTCCCAAATGAAGAAAACAAATGCGAATCTGATTGTGATGTAGATGAATTTGAAGATGACGAAACATCTCCGAAATCCCATTGATAAGTATCTAAACAAGTTGCACTGGAGGCATCAAAACTAATCGTTGAATTGCCTGCACAATTAAAAGTAAAATCGATTGGCGCGCTTGGTGCGTTTCCTACATAAAAATCATCGAATGCGAATCCGTCATAATCATTGCAAGTAGTACCACTTCCAAAAGTAAATCTGAAAATCACTTGTGGTTGATTGGCAGCTTGAGGAACGCAATGACTTGCACGAACCCATGCACCTAATCCATTTCCACCTTGACAACTTCCATTTGTAGGTTGAGTATTTCCTGACCATCCGCTCGTCGAATTTGCTAAGCCATTTAGATTTGTAATTGACGGACTGTTGTACCAATTTTGAGTATTACATCCTAGAGGTTCATTCGATGTGCCAATCGTCTTCCAAATAATCCCACCATCAAGTGAGTACTGAATATTTGTTCCATCATAAAACCATTCTGTATCCCAAAAAACAAGGAACGATAAATATGGTTTATCGACATTCGTCAAGTCGAAACAAGGACTCTGTACCCATGAACGTTCACCAAAATTGTAAAACGATGCAGTCGCACCTCCGACAATCCAACATTTAGTTCCTGCGCCTGCAGC
This sequence comes from Bacteroidota bacterium, assembly GCA_031411835.1. Classification (GTDB taxonomy): domain Bacteria; phylum Bacteroidota; class Bacteroidia; order AKYH767-A; family 2013-40CM-41-45; genus JADKIH01. Next base: position 1,758 of record JANOBV010000425.1, read on the forward strand.
ATTAATCACAGATTTCGATGGACTTCCCCAAACCCAATCAGTACTTGTTCCTAGGCTAATCCAGTTTGCTGTACCCGTTTCAAAGCTCTCTTGATACGGGAAAGTATTTATTACAGCAGAACATTGTCCGAACGAATGGACAACACCGACCCAAAAGAAGGCAAAACTCAATAAAAGACCGCATTTACGGCTGTTTCCGGATATCATCTACTTATACAAAAAAAAGCAAAAACCCGCTACCAACCAAGTTAAATCTTTCAATAAAAAAGGCCGTCCCAATATAGGACGGCCTATCTCATTTTTCATTCTTCATTTTTCATTCTTCATTATTAGTTATTCGAGTCCGCTTACATTCTGATTTTTTGGATATTTAACAGAGTAACTCAAACGAACCTTCTTCGTCTCTGCGGAATTCAAATTAAATCTCCACTTTAACATACCGGTTTCATTATTCAATTCTGCTCCTGAAATTTCATCGACTGCAATTTTGATCGATTCATTTTTAGTAAGAGGAATTTGATCTTCAAGAATAAGTTCAATCGCTTCACTTCTATTATTCTTAACTGAAATATCAAAAGTGTAATTCTTGATTGTATTGCTTCCAAGGAATTTTACACTGCTGAGATCTTTCACCTTTGTACGTTTGATAACAATGCGAGCATCTCTTCCCATTGACAAACGAAGTGTATCTGCTGTTGATGATGGATTAATATATGATTCCCCAACATAACTGTTTTCAAAATAAATATTTGCTTGTCCGGGTAGTAAACTCAATTGCTCCCATCCCGTAATAGATGCCATCAGGTATGCAGTCTTATCAATTCTAGGAGAAGCATAGTATGCAAATTGCGATGGTAAGTCATGTTTCTCAATTGTCATGATCACATCTTTTCCGTCAGTATTCACTGAGTAACTTTGTTTGATCTCAAATTCAACTGAGACTGCAGTTTCAGTTTGAGTAACCTGAACTTCTTCGAATTTCGAATCCGCCATAGTTACAGACATTTCATTTTGCACATTGCTTTTCATCATTGGTGCAGCTTGAGCACCAGTTCCTCTTCCATCATATCTGTATATCTGAATGAAATCAACAAACCATGGAATCAAATTTGGTTTCGTATTATTCAATTGTGGATTTCCTGTTGAAAGTGTGAATGGAACTTTATTCCAATTCTCGCCCGATGATTGACGAACAGATGCCTTATAGATCAGTTCTACCGGACTCTTTGCATCTTTACCATGTAATTCATAAAGTGGAGTCCAGGATGCAGCAGGAACATAATATGAAATATTTAAAGTAACATTAGTTCTTTGCTTCGCATCAATAGAAACTAAAATAGTACCGGTTGGTTGATCGCGTTTCTCGTTCAGTTCATTGATCTGTGCTGTTACTTTGTTGATTTTCTCATTCAACTTTACTTTCACTTCTGCAATTTCGATCAGCTTTGTTTTAAGTTCGATCGAACGCTGACGATAAAAGTCTGCAACCTTTTTTAAATTTTCTGCATTCACTCCAACATTACTTCCACTTGTATTTTTATTTGCATTCAACAATTGAAGTTCGTCGTTGTAAACACTTTCATTCATATTGTGTCTTACTAAAATCGATTTCAAATTTTCCAAAGAGTCTTCAAGTCGTGTTAGCTCCGGACTTTTCTTTTTGTCTTTTAAATAGTCGAGTGTAAAGCTAACTCCCATTATCATTGCCTCACCTGTTCCCGAAACGATGATCGAACTTGGAGTAATCTGAGAAGAAAGCCCTTCAATTGCAATTTCATTACTGCCTGCATCGACTGTTCCTTTTGCTGTACGAATAACTTGTGCTCCGGAAAGAAACACTTTAACACCATTTACATCAGAGTTCAGACTTATGCGTTGATTGTCTGAAAATGCATTTGCCGACCATAGCAAGAGCAATAATAAAGTTAGATTTTTCATAAAATTGAGATTTTTCGCATGACAAGCAAAGATATGGCCAAAGATAGATTAAAGAAAGATAAATCTGTTTTAAGATTCTAGATTTATCATAGATGTCATATAAATTGTTTTTTAATAATTTGAACAAAGGTTTTTTGCTTGACTAATAAACTTGGAACAGGGCTTGGATTTCCAGTTCCAAAATTATCGGCCTTCATTGCTTTACTACTTTCATAATGACCACTTTTTTTGCCGTCCGCATTTGCAAATAATAAATTCCCGAAACAAAACTCGCCATGTTCACTTGCAAATACTGCCCACCATTTATTGAAACAAATTGTATTGGCTCAATTTGCCCTAATGAATTCACAACACTAATTTCTACTATCGGCTCTTTCAATGATTGATTTACAAAAACAAAATCACGAACAGGATTCGGAAATACAGTGAATGCTTCAATTGGAGATTTGATATCTGAAAAGCCAGTCGGCAAACTATCACAAAGTGTTCCTCCTTCGGCACCGAGAAAGTAATTCGGATAATTTGGCATTGTGAATGCGTTCCATCGTGGTAATGGCAATCCTCTTTGCACAAAATCACAAGCTATTCCAGCATTGTCCGGTGAGTTAATGACATGAAAAAAACGGGAGCCGTCACCGCAATTTATATAGATTTTCCCGTCTGGCGCAAGTGCTGACAAATAAAAATTTTGATAGAATCCTTGGAATTGATACCAATCATAGACACCAACAACAGCTTTGGTACTGTCTATGTTAGCTACACTTACATCAAATTGGTAAACATAAAGCATACTTGATAAATACAAATATTTGCCGGACGCCGAGAATGCTGCACCCCCAATTCCTGCAGAATCATTAATATCAATATGAACGAAATTGGAAAAATCGCCAGTGCAACGATTAAAATCAAAAATGTCCAAGTCTCCATAAGGTTCGTAGTATGCAAACTTATCCCCTTGCGGTGAAAAAAGCGCCTGCCCGAACCAAATGTCACGTGGTGTAAACAAATCTTGCATTGTTGGACCTGAAATTCCTTGAGGTGAAATTAGATATTTGTACACCATCCCTGTGTTGTACTGATGCACTACTAGCCACCAATCTCGACCATTAGCATGTTTACAAGCAGTTATTCTTCCTTCAACTAAACTGTCATTCAATAGTACAGTGTTCTTTTGAATGACTGCACCTAATCCTCCATTAAAATTCATGTCAATAATAGAATAATAAAGATATAAGGTTGCCCATGTTCCATTCATATCATCACTTGTTTCATGGAAAAGATAATACTTAGTCGAATCATCTGGGAATGGAATAACAATATTTCCTTGAGGTAACGCTAGGCCATGAGGGGCCATTGTATTTGTATAGGTACTAGGGTTTATATCGTCGCCATTTTGCATTGTATCATCCAATGAATTTGCAATGTATATCCCATTTGATGCAAAAAGCAAATTCCCATACTCGTCAGAAATTGTTCCGTTTGTTTCCAAGAAATTCATATATCTCTGCTTCAAAATTATATTTGGAGTGCCAGCACTAAAGTCCAAATCTGTACCACCAAAATTCCCAGCACAACAAGAATATCCGAATACCCATCGATTGGACAATCCCTGTCCGGAAATTTCTCCATAAAAAATAAACAACAAAAAGAATATTTTTTTCATTACTCTATTTTGTTAAAATTTCTTTTCTGGCGTCTTGCATATCTGAATCATTGCTTGATCACTTTCTGCATAACATTCTTTTTCGCAGTCCGCATCTGTAGAAAATATATCCCCGCGGCAAAACCCGTCATATTCACTTCCAAATATTGCCCGGCATTTAAAGAAACAAATTGTGTTGTTTTCGTTTGACCCAAAGAGTTCACAATACTAATTTCTACTATCGGCTCTTTTGACGACTGATTCACAAAAACAAAATCCTGCACAGGATTCGGAAACACAGAGAAGGTTTCAATTGGAGATTTGATATTGGAAATTCCCGTCGCTAAACTATCACATACCGTTCCACCTTCAGCACCGAGGAAATAATTTGGATAGTTAGGTATTGTGAATGCGTTCCATCTTGGAAGTGGTAATCCTCTTTGTACAAAATCACAAGCAAGACCTGCACTATCAGGTGAGCTAATCACGTGATAGTATTTTGAACCATCGCCACAGTTGATGTAAATTTTTCCATCAGGAGCTAAAGCAGAAAGGTAAAAATTCTGATAAAGTCCTTGATATTGGTATCCATCATAAATTCCAACTACTATTTTTGAACTATCGATATTAGAAGCTCCCATATCAAATTGGTAAATATAATTCATACTGGATAAATATAGATATCTTCCTGTTGATGAAAATGCAGCCCCTCCAATCCCAGCTGAATCATTTATATCAATATGAATAAAATTTAAAAAATCCCCGGTGCATCGATCAAAGTCAAAAATATCTAAATCACCGTATGGCTCATAGTATGCGAACTTATCCCCTTGAGGTGAGAAAAGCGCTTGCCCGAACCAAACGTCTCGTGGAGTAAATAAAGCTTGCATTGTTGGACCTGAAATTCCTTGAGGTGAAATTAGATATTTGTACACCATCCCTGTGTTGTACTGATGCACTACTAGCCACCAATCTCGTCCATTTGCATGTTTACAAGCCGTAAGTCTGCCTTCGACCAAGCTGTCATTCAAAAGAACAGTGTTTTTTTGAATGACAGCACCTAGCCCTCCATCAAGGGTCATATCAATTATTGAGTAATAAAGAAAGAGTGATGCATATGTTCCGCCTACATCATCACATGTTTCATGAAAGAGGTAATACTTTGTTGAATCTTCTGGAAATGGAATAACTAAATTACCTTGTGGTAACGCTAGCCCCCATTGGTTTCTACTTGTAGTATACGAAGCAGGATTAATTCCAGAGCCATTCTGCATTGTGTCGTCCAAAGCATTTGCAATATAAATACCATTTGAAAGAAAAAGTAAATCTCCGTTTCTATTAGACATACTACCAACCGTACAATTAATATTCATATATCTTTGAATTGGGATAACTTGCACTGTATCTGAGCTAAAATTAAGGTCGGTACCTCCAAAGTTTCCCGCACAACAAGAATATCCGAATACCCAACGATTGGACAATCCCTGAGCAAATAATTCACCTGTTAAGATGAAAAATAAAAATACGATTTTTTTCATCTATTTATTTTTGCCAAAATAATTTCAACGTTGCTCCTCACATTCGAATCATTGCCTAACCAGTTTCTTCGTTATTACTTTTTTTGCCGTCCGCATTTGCAAATAATAAATTCCCGAAGCATACCCGCCCATATTTACTTGTAAGTATTGTCCGGCATTTATCGAAGTGTATTGCAATGCCTCAATTTGCCCTATTGAATTCACAACACTTATCTCAACTATCGGTTCTTTCGACGACTGATTCACAAAAACTAAATCCTGAACTGGATTCGGAAAAACAGTGAATGCTTCAATTGGAGATTTGATATTTGAAATACCTGTCGGCAAACTGTCACAAACAGTTCCTCCATCCGCACCGAGAAAATAATTCGGATAGTTTGGTATTGTAAATGCATTCCATCGTGGTAATGGCAATCCTCTTTGCACAAAATCACATGCAAGGCCTGCACTATCCGGTGAGTTAATTACATGAAAATATTTTGAACCGTTTCCAGTATTAATGTAAATTTTCCCATCAGGTGCTAATGCCGATAAATAGAAATTTTGATATAGCCCTTGTTCGCGATATCCGTCATAAATACCCACAATAACTCTCGAGCTATCAATATTAGAAGCAAGCATATCAAATTGGTAAATATAATTTACACTTGAAACATAAAGATATCTACCAGAAGAAGAAAATGCTGCGCCTCCGGCAACAGCAGAATCATTGATATCAATGTGAATAAAATTCATGAAATCTCCGGTGCAACGATCAAAATCAAAAATATCTAAATCATTATACGGTTCGTAGTATGTAAACTTATTACCTGGCGGTGAAAACAATGTCTGCCCGAAAGAAATATCTCGTCTAGTGAACAAGTCTTGCATCGTTCCCCCTGAAATTCCTTGAGGTGTTACCAAATATTTGTAGACCATCCCACTATTATACTGGTGTGCAACTAACCACCAATCTCGGCCATTGGAATGCTTGCATGCCGTAAGTCTACCCGGAATCAAACTGTCATTTAACAATATCATGTTTTTTTGAATGACAGCACCGAGCCCTCCATCCAAAGTCATATCAATCAAAGTATAATATAGATGCAGGGCAACATTAATGTTATTAAGATAGTCTATTGTCTCGTGAAATAAATAGTATTTAGTTGAGTCCCCAGGAAAAGGAATGACGAGATTACCTTGAGGAAGAGCTAGTCCATGAGTTGCCATTGTGGTCGTATAAGCACTCGGGTTTATTCCTGCACCATTCTGCATCGTATCATCTAACGCATTTGCCACATAAATTCCATTTGAGACAAAAAGCAATTCACCATTTTGGTCAGAAATTGCTCCATTTGTTTCATAAAAATTCATGTAGCGCTGTTTCAGAATGATATTTACTGTTCCAGTATTAAAGTCAAGATCAGTAGCTCCAAAATTTCCGGCGCAACAAGAATATCCAAATAACCAGCGATTATCTATTCCTTGCCCTGAAATTTCACCATAGAAGATGAGAAAAAAGAATATTATTTTCTTCATCAATTTATTTTTACCTATATAATTTCAACATAGTTCCTCACATTCGAATCATTGCCTAACCAGCTTCTTCGTTATTACTTTTTTTGCCGTCCGCATTTGCAAATAATAAATTCCCGAAACAAAACCCGTCATATTCACTTGCAAGTATTTCCCATCATTTATCGAAATAAATTGCGTTGCCTCTATTTGTCCAAGTGAATTGACAATCCCTATTTCAATTACGGGTTCAGTTGACGATTGATTCACAAAGACAAAATCCTGCACAGGATTCGGGAATACAGTGAAGGCTTCAATTGGAGATTTGATATCCGAAATACCAGTCGCTAAACTATCACATACCGTTCCACCTTCGGCACCAAGAAAATAATTTGGGTAGTTGGGTATAGTAAATGCATTCCATCGTGGTAGTGGCAACCCTCTTTGAACAAAATCACATGCAAGGCCTGCACTATCCGGTGAGTTAATCACATGAAAATATTTTGAACCGTTTCCAGTATTAATGTAAATTTTCCCATCAGGTGCTAAAGAGGATAAATAGAAATTTTGATAAAACCCTTGTTCGCGGTATCCGTCATAAACACCAACAATTACTTTAGAGCTATCAATTGAAGTTGCATTCATGTCATATTGGTATATATAGTTTTCACTTGAAACATATAAAAATCTCCCTGAACTCGAAAATGCAATACCTCCTGCAAAAGCGGAATCATTAATATCAACGTGAACAAAATTTGAAAATGCCCCATTGCAACGATTAAAATCTAAAATATCAAGATCGTTATTGGGTTCATAGTACGCAAATTTATTTCCTTGTTGTGAAAATATCATTTGACCAAAGGACAACCTTCTATTATTCAAAACATTTTCCACAACTGGAACAGAAATCCCTTGTGGAGAAATTAAATATTTATAAACCATTGAAGTATTATATTGGTGAACAAATATCCACCAATCACGCCCATTCGAGTGTTTGCATCCGGTAATTCTCCCACCAACTAAACTGTCATTCAGTAGAACTGTATTTTTCTGAATGACAGAACCTAATCCTCCATCCAACGACATATCAATGATTGAATAATACAAATAGAGAGTTACATACGTTCCAAATTGGTCGTCACTAGTTTCATGAAATAAATAATATTTTGTCGAGTCTCCAGGAAAAGGAATTATTAGATTAGCTTGAGGAATTGCCAAGCCCCATTGATTTCTACTTGTTGTATAAGAACTCGGATTTAATCCCGAACCATTCTGCATTGTATCATCTAATGCATTTGATATATAAATACCATTTGATATAAAAAGTAGATTCCCGTTGTTGTCACTAATACTTCCAACAGTACAATTTATATTCATATACCTTTGTGTAATTGAAAGCAAGGCAGAATCATTCGAGAAGTTAATGTCCACTCCCCCAAAATCAGGCTGGCAACATGAATAGCCCATCACCCAAAGATTGGACAAACCCTGTCCAGAAATTTCACCATAGAAGATGAGAAAAAAGAATATTATTTTCTTCATCTATTTATTTTGTCGAAATAATTTCAAAATAGCTCCTCACATTCGAATCATTGCTTAACCATTTTCTTCGTAATTATGTTTTTTGCCGTCCGCATTTGCAAATAATAAATTCCCGAAGCAAAACCTGCCATATTCACTTGCAAATACTGCCCGCCATTTATCGAAGTGTATTGCAAGCCCTCAATTTGCCCTATAGAATTCACAACACTTATCTCAACTATCGGTTCTTTCGACGACTGATTCACAAAAACTAAATCCTGAACTGGATTCGGAAAAACTGTGAATGCTTCAATTGGAGTTTTGATATCTGAAATGCCAGTCGGTAAACTATCGCACAATGTGCCGCCCTCAGCCCCAAGAAAATAATTAGGATAGTTTGGTATTGTGAAAGCATTCCATCGTGGTAGTGGTAATCCTCTTTGTACAAAATCACATGAAAGACCTACACTATCCGGTAAATTTATTACATGAAAATACTTAGATCCATTTCCGCAATTGATATATATCTTTCCATCAGGAGCTAAAGCAGATAAATAGAAATTTTGATATAGACCTTGATATCTATACCCATCATAAATACCAATTACAACCTTAGAACTATCTATATTAGTAGCTAGCATATCGAATTGATAAATATAATTTTCACTTGAAATATAGAGATACCTGCCTGAGGAAGAAAATGCAGCGCCACCGGCAACGGCAGAATCATTAATATTAATATGGACAAAATTCGAGAAATCCCCAGTACAACGATCAAAATCAAAGATATCTAAATCTCCAAACGGTTCATAATATGCAAACTTGTCACCTAACCTTGAAAACAAAGCTTGGCCGAACCAAACATCTCGAGGCGTGAACAAATCCTGGGTTGTCGGGTTAGATATCCCTTGAGGTGAAATTAAATATTTATACACCATTGAAGAATTATACTTATGAATTACGAGCCACCAATCACGACCGTTAGCATGTTTACAAGCAGTAATTCTTCCTTCAACCAAACTATCATTCAATAGCACTGTGTTTTTCTGAACAACTGCGCCTAGTCCACCAGCGAGTGTCATGTCAATTACAGAATAATATAAAAACAGTGTTGCATAAGTTGCACCGACGTCATCACATGTTTCGTGGAAGAGATAATACTTAGTTGAGTCTTGAGGAAAAGGTATTACAAGGTTACCTTGCGGCAATGCAAGGCCGTATTGATTTCGGGAAGTAGTATATGATGCAGGGTTGATTCCCGAACCATTCTGCATAGTGTCATCTAGGGCATTAGCTATATAAATACCATTTGACACAAAAAGCAAGTTGCCATTTCTATCACTTATACTTCCAACAGTACAATTTAAGTTCATGTATCGCTGACTTAATATGACATCTGCAAATCCCGAGCTAAAATCTAAATCTGTTCCTCCAAAATTTCCAGCACAACATGAATATCCAAATACCCATCGGTTATCTATTCCTTGCCCTGAAATTTCACCATAGAAGATGAGAAAAAAGAATATTATTTTCTTCATTTATTTATTTTGTCAGAATTATTTTACCATTAAATCTCACATCCGAATCGTTACACATTCTATAAAAATACAACCCTGTTTGATATTTACTTAGATCAAATGTAGAACTAGTAGACTGTGAGTTGATTTTAGTTTGAAGAATTGCTCTTCCAATTGCATCTGTAACTATCAAAGTTGCATCATTCGGAATCGAATAAGAAATACTTATAGTACCACTTGTTGGATTTGGATATAAATTGCAATATTGATTAGCAACTTCTTTTTTTCTATACACAATGCCACCCTGAATACATGTGCTCGCATCATCGTAAGATATGTTAGGATTAATTCCCTTCAATATCGCTCGTGCTTTGAAAACCGCAACACCGCCTGACAATGGACATTGTGTTGCAATACTCGTCAGTGTATATTCGAATTGCACTAAAGAATCATCTTGTGGGTTATCATAAATATATGATTCTATCCCATTGATTTGTTCTTCGTTGATCTCGTAAATTTCTGTACCCATGATTGAGTCTGTCAATTGTCCGATCAAATCCGTTTTGTTTTTAATAGAGTTCTTTAGTTGGTCGACATAAAAATCATTAAGCTGTATGCTCTGATCTAGTTCAACCATTAACTCATCACTGAGTTGCAATAAACTATCTTTTTCTCCCTCTTTTAAATTACCCTTTTCGATTTCTAAGTATATTTGTTTTAAAATTTCCGATTTCTCATATATGTCTATCGAATTATTTTCGATGTTCTGAACTAGTGTTGTTTGGTTTGCTAATAGTTTAGCTCTTTCTACTCCAAGTTTAGCAACGTAGTGAATAGAAGTTGCGGCATTCAATGCATAAAAGTCCGCCAAATCAGGATAGCTGAGATATTCCGGATGTTCAATTAATTTTTGATAGACATTTACTTTTGACTGCCAATTCAATTCTTGCTGGTATTCAATGGTTTTAAATGAATCGCTAGATAATTTTAATAAGCTTGGAACAGGGTTTGGATTTGCTGTCCCAAAATTATCACAATCTGAAAAAACCAATTGTTTGTCAGGATTTAATGAATCGACAAAAAACCAAAATGAGGGAGCCCAATTTGATGGTACGCTTTGCCCGCTGCCTTGTACAATATACTGAAAATTTAATGCATTAAGTGTGTCAAGATTTAATGCACCTTTTCCCGGATAATTAAAAGGAGAAATCCATCTATTGCCATTGTGCAATTGTTCATTTACAACTGCACTTCCGTGATAGCGAAGACCATTAAAATGAAACCCAATAAGGTTTTTTTCAATTGTTGTCTGATCAAAACCATTGTCGCAAACTCCAATCACATCAATACCTTGTGAAGTAAAATTCATTGCGTTTTGTCCAATGACATTTCCAAGACTTGAAGTATAACGAATTGCTGCTTCATCAAAATCCATTGATTGATTTGAACGTGTTCCATCAATTTCATTGCATGAAATAATAGACTGCTCTGTATTTTCAATTGCAATGCCGACCATGTTTGTGTTCCTGTCGTTTTCTAAAGTGACAGAATTTTCAACCACATCAAAGAACTTTGAATAATTCAAATGGATTCCTGTGTGACCGTAATCTCCAAGATGGATCGTGTTAGCTGCAACTAAATGACGTCCCCCAAACTGACTAAAATTATTTCCCTGAAGATCGATTCCGGTTGTGCTTGAACTCGTTCCTGCATTCTGGAATGCAGCATGCCCACCTCTTATTTCATTACTATATACTACTAGTGAAGATGCATAGAGGTTATTCAATAAAGAAATTCCGGTTAAGTTACATTCTATTGTATTGTATTTGACCGTCGCATCCGCTAGGTTAGATCTTTCGAGCTCGATACCTATATCGACATTTTTGAGATAACTATTAGACACACCTATTGACATACTAAGTGCTCTAATCCCATAGATGCAATTTTCAAAATCAGCTTGCAAACTGTCGTGCTGTCCAATAAAAGTTAGAGTATAAGCACTCAATGATCCTCTTGTATAAATTGCAGAACCCAAAAGTCGCGGCGCTTGTTGATATGCATCATATTTCAAAATGTCTTTGAAGGTACAATGGCTCACACTCAGATTAGTTCGGTATGCTAAAATCCCGACATTCATATTTCTGAAAGTATTTCCAGTATCTGGATTTATTGAAACGTTTGTAATGTTGTTCAGGAAGATTCCGGCTAAAGGATGCGAAATTGGAATCGGTGTTTGTCCTGTATATTTCGGCAAGAGAGAATCTGTTGATTCGAAAACAGTATTTGAAATGTTCAATTGAATATTCATCGGGGTATTGGCCGGCAAGGTTGAAACTGCATTTATGCTAATGTAGTTATTTTTGAAATGATTTGCAACACTTCTCATTTCAGCTTTAGGTCCTAAGTTAACCGCATATTGAGCATCTTCAATGACTGACCCTTTCATTCTGACTGACGAGTTCGCTTGAGCATTAATACCTCGCGACATGTTTCCACAACTGAACATGTGGGAATCATCTACTATAAACTGAACAAATGGCAAAACATTGATCAAAGCACCGGGAGCCATGATTAAGTTTGTACATCCTACGAAGGCGAAATTTGAGTCGACAGTAAACGTTCCAACAATCAAGATCTTGCTCAAAGTAGAAATTGTATTGGCAGAATATTGTTGAATGAACGCACTAGAGCTTGTATTATTCAACAATAAATCTCCATTGGTTAAACTGAATCCTGCAGGGATACAACATTGACCAAGAATAGGGTTCACTGTAACAGATGCGCTACTGGTATTGCCGCTTGCGTCTGTTGCGACAACTGTATACGTTGTTGCTGCACTCGGCATTGGGTGAATAGATCTCGTCGTGTCATTTGTTCCGGTAGGAATAGATGACCATTGATAAGACAAGCCTGTATTATTTCCAATGATTGAACTATTTATGGTTATCGTATCTCCTGCACAGTTGATCGTGCTCTGTGCAGCCATGACTTGAAAGCAATTCGCAATACCCATCACGCAATTGAATCCGCCACTAATCAATGCAGTATCTTGTGATGCCGAAGGTCCAAGATCGCCACAAAGATTTGTGTATTCAAAATCGATTATAAAAGGCTGAGTGGTAGTGGTGTCGAATAAACTATAGACAACATCGAATTCTAAGCTATCTCCCCTAGTGAGATTATCGTAAGCAATGATGGGTTCGAATTCATAATGGTTACTATTCACAGCATTAGTGATCCTGATGGAATCACTTGTGACACTCCCATTGTGGTAGCGAAGAATTCGTTCACTAATTAATTGAGTAAACGAATTCAATTTATCCAATTTAAATCGGAAGCCATTTACATTGGAACCTAAAGATTTACATTTTGTGGTGATCGTATCAATCTGGCATGTAGTGATCGATACATTCTGTTCTATGGTTGCTGTTACTCTTGGCTCTTCAATATTCAAATTCAATGAGCCTGTATCTAATTGGCAAATAGTCCCGTTTTGAATTTGAAGATTTGTAGGATATCCGATGCAATCAAAACCAATTGTAAAAGGAATTCTTCGAAGAGAGCAATTGTTAATGTTTACATAAATGCTATCTGCAAAATTGAATAATGCTCCGTTCATGTTCCCTAGTTCGAAGAACACAATTCTCTTGCCATTAGGAAGAGTTCGGAATTGCGGTGGAGAATTAATTACATCAATATTTGTATACGCGCTTGTGTCAGCAAAATAAATAAACAAGTTTCTAGTCAATCGGTCATTCCCATTGGGATTTGCTACTTCCAATTTCCACCCAACTCTATTTTGGATAGCATTCACTGCAAGTGGTGTACTTACTTGAAAGTCTCTCACATAATTTGTGGTGATCGTCCGATGATCCGGATTCACTTTACTCAAAACAGAAATTGAATTGGACGAACAGGTCGTTACTTGCAAATTTGTGGTGATCCGTGATGAATCAATTAAGGCAAAAGCACTGCTACTACAAACTGTATAGGTAAACGGAAAAGAAAGGGTTTGCTTCAAGAATTCATCACTGGAATAAAAAGCATTTGATACTACGTTGAATGGAGAACCGCAGGTGAGCGGGAAAGCAGCGTTTGTAAGTAGACTTTCGGTAGCAAGTGTATGTGTATTAGCTATGATTTGACTAAATACCAAATTAGAAGCGGTGGTTGATAGGTGTAAGCTTGGTATTCCGCACGTAGTCGTGTAATACGTCCGAACATTTGAGAGACCAGTTCCATTGCTATAGAATCGATAATTATTAATTCCAGTCGGCAGACTCACCACTATTGGAAGGAATTCGGGGATGGGTCTAAACTCTGTTCGAAATGGGTTGACCTTTTCACCGCCAATTGCAATTTCATGTTCGATAGATAACCTGCGAACACATGGCAAATTGGGATCTTCATAAACAGAAGTAAAGGATTTTGCATAAATAGAATAAAAATAATGCATGGCAGAGCGTGTTTCGCACATGTAAAGTTCATTTGGGAAAACGACACCTGTATCCTGAGCAACTGGATAGCTACGATTAGGGTGAGTAAATGCATCATAAATATGCAAGGAGTCTAAGTTTACATCTGTCAAGTACATATTTAAACTGACCTTACTTGAAAATTGATTATCGCCAAGTCTTTTCGAATCTCTATCCATTTGAAAATTTTTGCAAACTTTCAAATTAACTTGAAGTGTAATTTCTTCATTGCTATTGTAGACGTAATTAGAAATACCAAAAATATTTCCGAGTAAGTTCGCACTGAGGTTGTAGAAGATGATGTCATATTTCGCTCCACTTCGAATGGAATCCCTTACATCTTTTACAATTTGATTCCAAAAGCCACTGGTTTGTGTAATGGTCACACTTTGATTTCTGGCTGTTATTGTCAACTTGAATGGATGGAGATCAAATTCAGATGAATTTGATCTTTCAATTTTTTGTTCAGCGTACAAATGAGTCAAGAAAATATTTTGAGCAGCTAGTGAAGCTAGTGATATTATACTTGTATCATCAATTCGTACTTGCATTGTTGAAGAAAGTGTATCGCCAACCATAGAGTGATTAATATCCATGTTTGCCCGATGAAGAGCAATATATGCAGAATCAATCCGCACCAAAGTTGAATCTGCTAATCCATTATCGTTAGCATCTATGTAACCAAAATTCGTTCTTTCCAGAATCTTTTCGTCAGGAGTAAGCACAATCGTTCCAGGCATATTACAGCCCGGGCAATGAATTTCTGAATTGCCCAAAACTTTATACATTGGAATAAAACAATGATCGTAACCTGCAATACGTGTTTCAATTATATAATTCGGATTATTACTTTGACCATTATTACAACAGCAACCTTTTATATTGAAATTAAAATTTCCGGTGCCCACCAAATCATACACTTCCTTTAAGAACGGTACCGCAGGATTAAGAAATGGAAAATTGGCACTGCTGAAAGTAATGGTATAAATATTTGACAACGAACACGAGTCAGAATGCAATACTGAAATTTGACTGGCCACCCAAGAGTGCGTGGGACTTGTCACCGTATAATTGGTGACTAAATTATCGAGCCGCAATCCGGGTTCTGTCTTTATCTGAAATTGCAAGAACAAACTATCTACTCTTACAGTATCAGTTGCGACACTTGAGTATGATTTTGTAAAGATATTTGCGTCTTCAAAAAGATAAGCGTCATCTGGTCTTTGGTTAAATCGATAGTTATTCAGGGCTAAAGATGTAAAAGAAGAGCAAATGGAATCTTTAGGAACAGAAAATGTAATACCATTAGGAGAGAAATCTTGCCTTAAGTAAAGCTGCTCTCGATAGGTAGCGTCATTAAGCGAGAACTGCCCTCCTGAAATAGAATTTAAATAACCGTTCGATAATGTAGTATTCGCAGGCGAATTCGACCCTAAGCTGTCTGACCTACCTTGTGCAACCACTCCCCACGTATTTAATCTTTTATCATTTTCAAAAAGATTAATAGCAGAAGTGTCTATTCCATTGTCGCGATCAGGGCAGCAATAAATCAATGGAACAGTAATGTCAATGGAATCATTCGGCATTAAGTAGTCAATATAGAATTCAAATTCTCTAACTGCATTAGGATAGTTGTAAAGCACACAAGAAGGTTTTTTTGCAGCAGAAGAATATGGAGTTACAAACGACCGATAATTTCGCCAATCAAGAAAAGAAGGTGAAATAATGATGCTATTCGTATCTGCTACAAAGTACATACTTGATGAAAGGGCGTCGATTATGGCAAAACGTACGTTGTTAATGATATCAATGTTTACTCCTCGGTTGGCAAGCCTGAAAGTATAATTTGTAACCGCCTGCTGTGAAAACAACGTGTCCCAGTAACTATCATGACCCACAAAATTTATGGTTGCTGTATTAGCAGGAGTGATTCTATTGAGCGTGAGGTTGGGTCGTAAATTACCACGTTCTATTCGTGCCTCATCTGAAATATTTAAACAAAGTGTTGAACAGCCCCAATTTAAATTTGAACGTAAAGTTCTGAACTCATCACTGCAACCCAACAGAAATCCGTTATCTTTTAAAGTTATCACCTCTTTTACATGAAGCACTTGCCCTTGCTTAATTTGAATAGTATTTACGAAGGTGCTAATTACTGTATCATTTACTGTGATCGGAATGCTAATCGGGCTTCCTCCATCAATGTAGTAATAGATACTGTCAAACTGAAAACTTCGACATTGCAAGGTGTCTGAGAAAACAAAACTCATTTGCATATCAGTTGTGGGGTCAGACCCGCCAGAATTGACGTAAGACATAATCCGTTCAACTCTGTTGTTTGGTAAACGAACTGTGAGATAGTCCACTAGTAATGGTGTTGATGGATTTTGAATAGACAGATAAGGGAAGAATACGTTATAACTTATTTGACTAGTCGTGATCGCATTACCATTAAAATCTCCCGAAATGGTAGCTCCTATATTACCGTTTAAATAAAGCCCAATTCCATGAGAAACACTTTGACTAGTGCCAGTCTTTATTAAATCGCAACTCACTATCATAGGAGTTGCAATCAGAAAATTATTGAGTGTATAGGAAACAGCTACTGAACTATCATTATGAAATATTTCATAGAAATGCGCATTTGTGTCATTCAAGTGAGTCAATAAATTCGGAAATTCAATATTAGCGAAGTCAATAATCCTGAAATACAAACTATCTCCCGGCTGCACAATAATAGGGGCTGTAGCCGACATTACTATATTAAATTGATTGGGCTGGCACGCATACGCCTGAACAGAAACTGTATTAAAGTTATTTCCAAAACCTCCGTGAAGGTTGAGATTAATTTGTGCACTTAGCTTTAAGTTAAAACAAGAAACAATTAAGAAGGAGAGGAGAATTTTCTTCATTAGAGAGAATTTAATAGTGTGAATGAAATGACAACAACGAAAACTTTTTACTTTGATCGCATTCGATTGGTGTTCTTGAATTGAATAACAAGAAATCAGCAAACTAAATAATTTCAACTACACCGATCTTCTACCAAACATTCAAACTACTTTCATATCGGTGTCTAAATGTATTCTAATTGTTGAAATACCAAAAAAGGTTTTTAAAATTTTCCGCGAATGATTTGTATTCGTATTGGAAGAGCTTTATTTCTGCTTTGAATGAATGAAATGAAGCAAGGAAAATTATTTCGAATTTGAATGTTATTTACTATTCACAACAAAAACCGTCCTCCGATTCTTCGCTCTACCCACTTCAGTTGAATTCGATGCCAAAGGTTTCGTTTCACCAAAGCCTTTGAAACTTAATCGCGATTTTTCTATTCCTTTCGAAGCTAGATAATCAAATACAGCTTTAGCACGATTGTTAGAAAGCACCAAATTATCAGCAGGATTTCCAACATTATCGGTGTGTCCATGCAGTGCAACTTGTAATTTCTGATTCTCTTTTAAGTATTCTGCAAATTCATCAAGAACTGTTTTTATTGTGTCATTCAATTCAACGCTATTGGTTCCAAAAAGAATATCATGCAATGTGTATTGTCCACCAACTTCCAATTTTTTTAATTCAATATCTACAGTTTTAACTTTCAGATTTGCACTGTCTAATGAATGAATATAATCAGATTCAAAAGCATAACCTGCTTTCTTAACGCTTATCAATAGATCATTTTTGAAATTAACAATAAAAGCATATTCTCCAGTAACAGAATCAACATCGATCTTAGTTAGCTTTTTTGTAATGGCATCTTTCACTTCAATGGTCGCATTTATGACTTCTTCATTTTCTTTACCATTCATATCACCTTTTTGAAAATATACTTGATCTGGTCTAGCTTCCGTATAAAGATCAAAAGAGTATATATCGAAAGCGCCAACTCCGTTATTCAATTTATTACTTGCAAAATATCCGGTGCGACCATTTGTGCTTACGAAGAAACTTACTTCATCTGCATCTGTATTGATTGGGTAACCAAGATTCACAGGCTTACCCCAATTTTCATTTTCGTCCATCTGACATTTGAAAATATCGTATCCTCCCAGGCCGGGTAAACTATCAGATGAAAAATACAAAGTTCTACTATCACTATGAATGAAAGGCGACTTATCGTTTCCATTTGTATTTATTTTTGAAGAAAGTTTAACAGCTCTTTTCCAATTCCCACTTTCATCTTTTGTTGTTTTATAAATATCTATTCTTGAAACTGAATCACGCGCTGATGCAAAATAGAGCGTCTTGCCATCTGAAGAAACGGAAGGTTGACTGTCCCATTGTTTTGGATCGTTTACATTCGGTCCTAGGTTTGTGATCTCTGTCCATTTTCCCTCGACAAAATCAGAAGTACAGATATCAAAATTGCCTTTTGTATTCACTGTAAAGAACAAATGTTTGTTATCGATGGTAATTGTTGCGCCTCCTTCATTGTTGCTAGTCGACCGATTGAATGGATCTTCCATAGGCTTACCACGATCATAGTTTCCATTCGGCTGCAATTTCGCGATCATAAATTTTTCTGCGCTTTGCGGCGTGAGCATATTTTTATCTTTCAGTTCAAAACGTCGAGTGAAAAATGCTAATTCATTATCAGGACTGATGTATGGTAAATATTCAGGATCGGGCGATGAAATATCTTTTACTACCACAGGATTGAATTGAACGGGATGTGCATAAAGACTAGCACGTAAAAGCATCAACTCAGCTTTTGAACCATGGTCTTCATTGATGCGATCAAAAGCTACAAACTTTTTAAGATATGTTTCTGCTTCCTTCCATTTCTTCGTGTCATAATAAAACCAACCCAATTGAAAATAAGATTCAGGGTCAGCGTCAGGACAAATTTCAATTACTTTCTTATAGCTGTCGAGCATAAGATTGTCGTCTTTCTTCTTTAATGCAATTTCAGCTTGAAGAAGATATGCATCACCATATTCCGGATCTGCATCAATCGCTTTTCCAACAGCATTTTTTGCATCTTCGTATTTCCGACTTTTGAAAGCAGCTTTTGCTTCATCGAAAAACTTGACTGCTTTTTTATCTTCAGAAGTTGAACAATGCGATTCTTGAGAATATACGTTCACACAACTCCCAACACAAATTATTATGACTAAATAAATACGCTTCACAAGAATGATTTTAAATTACTTTTTAAAGAGTTTATTAAGTTCTTCTTTTGCTTTTTTATCTGCTGCTTTTTTCAAACTATCAGAATACGCTTTCGCCTTGGCTTCAGCTTCTTTTTTCAAACGATTTGCTTCTGCTTCAGCCTTTGCTTTTTGCTCATTTACTTTTGATTCGCCTTCTTTTTTCAAACGTTCAACTTCAGCATTTGCTTTAGCTTCTAATTCAGCTTTTTGTTTGTTGAATTCTGCGTTAGCTGCTGCTTTCAGATCATTCATAGCATTTGCTCCTGCTTTACCAAGGTCTGTTCCGATTTTTGGAGAATCAACTGTTCCTGTGATTTTAATATTTACCGGAATCATATCACCAACACTGACGTTAGCGCCTTTCGAATTTGCTGTTGCAATTAATCCTGAAATGACGCTATTGGCAGCACTTCCTAAAGCAGCACGAGGAATTTGTGAAGCCATTGTATAATCAATCGTTTGATCAAAACCATTCGAACCTGCTACTGTTGATTTTATGTCATTGATCTTTACATCGAAAGGATCTACAAACACTCTTCCATTCGCAAACTTGAATGATGGACTAACAGGTGGAATACTGAGTTTTTTCCAAGATGACAATTTCAAAGCATCAGCAATTTTCACAAATGCAGGGAAATTTTCAATCGTCACAACAGATGTAGAAAGTTTTCCTGCTCCGGTAAGTGAATTCATAACAGGCGACATCTTAGAATCAAGCGCACCATTTACTGTCATATTTGTTGAGAATTTTCCAGAACAACTTTTAGTAATTGGTGCAAGTTTTTCAACAGTTGCAAATGATTTAGAAGTTTGAGCGATGTCGAAATCTTTCACATCCAATCCGAAATCGAATGTTGGTTTATTCAAAACAGCGCTTGAATAACTTCCCGACATTTTCATACTACCACCCATAAGTTGCATGAATACATCTTGCATTGTAATTGCTTTATCTTTAACAATCAATTTTCCTTCAACATTAGAGATCGTTAGGTTTTGATAAAGTAGTTTACCAATACCTGCACTCATTGTGAAATTAATGTTTTGCGGGATATCAAGAATAGCCATTGAAGAAGTGTCAGTTGTCCCGGATGCAGTTGTCTCGCCTGACATAAATTCATTCAAATCAATTTGCGATGATTTTAAATTGATTGAGCCAACTATAGTTTCATTCTTCAATGCATAAGCAAGGAAGTTTTCCAATGAACCTGTTGCATTGAAATCACTTTTTCCAACTTTTGCACTAAATGCTTCTAATGAAACTTTCGCTTGATTGAATGCAAGTCTGAGAGTATTGATCAAGACAGGCTCTTTCATAGTGACACTTCCGTAATTCATATTCGCAATTACGAAATTTCCGGAAGCAGAAAATTTATCGAAGTTTTTTTGTTCAGCGGCAGACATTCTTCCTTTAATAGAAAGATTTGCTGTAATGATTCCGCTAAGTGTTGTTCCTTTTTCGAGTGGAATTAATTTTTGAATTCCGGAAAGATCAATTTTACCTTTCATAAATGCATCAATATTCGGGTCACTAATCGGAGTTGTTAAAGAAAGTCGTGCATCGAAAGGATCGTTATTCATTTCAATGTGCATTTTCCTCAAGTTGATAGCAGTATGATCCGGAACTCCATCCGGATTTTGAATTGAAAGATCAACATTCACATTATTTACTGAAGATGGTAACGATGGATATTTGAACATGCCATTATCGATCTTCAAATCAATTCCAAATCCCGGCATTGAACCGGTATTGTATCTTCCTCTGATAAATCCACCTAGAGCAATTTTACCTGACGATTTCAAGTCTTTAAAATCAGAAGAGTATACAGAAGGAATCATAGAAATGAAATTCTTGAAATCAGTTTGCGCTGCAGCAAATTTCATATCCATATCAATATTTGAATCAGGCATCATTACCCAGCCTGAATAATCGATGACCAATTCATTCAATTGAATCTTTGTGTCCTTAAAAGTAAAACGCATCAATTTCATATTCATATCAATGTCTGATGCGATATTCGCTTTAACACGATTGATATATTTCACTCCACCATAAACAAGATCAGCAGATTCAACTTCTGTTTTTGTTTTTAGCATGAACAGATCTTGAGTGAAGTCTCCACTTCCATCATGATTTACATTTTCTAATTTCAAAAAGAAAGGCATTGTCTTATCGTTATAAACGATCAAGCCATTCGAAATAGAATACTTTTGAAGTGAAGCTTTGAATGTAGAAGGTTTTTCAGAACCTGTTGGTTCAGCTGATGGTTTTGCAATATCCCAATTTGCTTTTCCTTTTTCGTTAACAAGAAAGTACATTACAGGAGAATCAATTCCAACTTTCTTAATGCTGATCTGGTCGCCTTTAATAACACTCATGATATCAATCGTCAGATCAAGTTTTTTTGCATAAATCAAAGTATCGCCTGCAAATGGTGCAATGTTTATAACAGATAGATTGTTTACTCTAAGTGAAAAATTTGGAAAACTTCTAATCAATGAAAGATCAAAATCACCAAAATCAACTTTCGCATTTATATTTTTATTTGTTTCTTCTTTGACCTTTGCGACGATTTTATCTTTGAAAATAAAAGGTAAAGAAATTAGCAGGACAAGTACAACAAGAATAATTATTGCTATCCATTTGAATATTTTTTTCATTGTATTAGAAATTATTTATTAGAATTATTTTTTGATAGATTAAACAAGTTTACTATTTCTGTTTCTTAGCAAGTGATCTGCTAAAGTTAATGCAGACATCGCTTCGACAATTGGAACAGCTCGGGGAACAACACAAGGATCGTGACGACCTTCTGCTTTTAAGGAAATATCATGACCTTCTTTATTCACCGTTTTTTGTTCCATCATTAATGTTGAAACAGGTTTGAATGCAACGCGGAAGAAAATGTCCATTCCATTTGAAATACCACCTTGAATGCCCCCGGAATTATTTGAAGAAGTAACAATTTTACTTCCTTGCTTTTTGAACAAATCATTATGTTCAGAGCCTGTCATTGCAGCGCCTGCAAATCCGCTTCCATATTCAAAACCATGAACAGCATTGATACTAAGAATTGCTTTCCCAAGATCAGCATGCAGCTTATCGAATACAGGCTCACCCAATCCGGCCGGCACATCTTTTATCACGCAAGTTATCACGCCACCTGTTGTATCTCCCGTTTTTTTAAGTCCTTCCAAATATTCGATCATTTTTTTAGCTAATTCCTCATCAGGACAACGCACAATATTCGATTCAATTTTAGAGAAATCCACAAGTTCATAATTGTCACCCATTTTATAAGAACCAACTGCAGAAACATAAGCATCGATTTTTATTCCGAAACTTGAAAGTAATTGTCGAGCAATTGCTCCACCAAAAACTCTTGATGCAGTTTCACGAGCACTTGCTCGTCCACTTCCACGATGATCACGATGACCATATTTTTGGTCATATGTGAAATCAGCATGCGAAGGACGATAAGCAGTTTTCATTGCATCATAATCATCAGGGCGCTGATCCTTGTTCTGAATTGTAAATGCAATGGGACTTCCGGTTGTTACTCCTTGGTAAATTCCCGACAAAATATCAAACTCATCCGGTTCATTACGTTGCGTTGT
>JANOBV010000426.1:0-4986 GCA_031411835.1 Bacteroidota bacterium
TACAACAATGTTTTTTTCAGTACTCCGAGAAGTATGGCACGTTTTGGATTGCTAATTCTGAATCGAGGAAATTGGAATGGCAATCAGATCATGACAGACACAGCATATTTTAATGCAATGACAAACACATCGCAAAATTTGAATCCATCGTATGGTTATCTATGGTGGCTAAATGGCAAACCTTCTTACAAGGTCCCCGGTTTACAAATTTCTTTTTCCGGACCACTTATGCCTCATGCGCCCATGGACATGGTTGCAGCATTGGGGAAAAATGGGCAATTTATAAATATAGTGCCTAGTCAGAATTTGGTTTTGATTCGTATGGGAGATATTCCGGGCTCGAGTCTTGTTCCGTTTACGTTTAATGATTCGATTTGGGAGAAAATGCAGGATGTAATGTGCGCAGGAACAAATGTCAATGATAATATCTCAATTGGAAATGAAATTAAATTATTTCCGAATCCGGCAATGCAAAGCGTTTCTTTTTTCTCTTCAAAAAACGAAAACTATTTGATCAGTAATTTGCTTGGGGAAATTATAAAAAGCGGAATTGCATTTCAAGGTGAAAATAAAATTGATTTGTCAGAAATTAAAAATGGAATTTACATTTTGAGACTTGGAGAGCGAAATTCGAAGTTGATGGTGGAGCGGAAATGAGTTTTCAAGTTTTGTGAATTGCAATTCACTACTAGAATCCAATTAATCCGAAATCCTGTAAATCTTAAAATCAGCTTAATCCAAGTAAAAAAACCGGCGAAAGATTTTTACATCTCCCAACCGGTTTCATGTGGTGGCTTTTCAATAAAACGTCTAATTTTCCCTAATTGTCATCGTCTTACTGAACCAAAAATAGTCATTGACTAATTGGTTACCCAATATTACTATGGTATTATTATTGAAAAAAGTTTTTTTTGGTTTTGATAATTGAAATGTTTTTTCTATATGGGTAAAATGAACAATTATTAAATTGAAATTTAGTCTTTCTATTTTGTAGTAGCACACACTTCACACCCAAACTCACACTAATTTCAGTGTGAGTTTGGGTGTGAAGTGTGGAGTGTGGAGTGTAAATAAAAAAGGCCTCTCGATATGATCAAGAGGCCCTGTGGTTTGGTTTATAAAAGAGGTTATTCCACCACGATTCGTATAGTTTTTGTTTCTGCGCCTTCTGCTTTTATTGTAAGGAAGTACATTCCTTTTGAATATGTACTCAGATCCAGTTCATGCAAATTATTTCCTTTTTGCAGATCGATAATTTCAACGAACATCTTCACGCCGATGAGATTTTCTATCTCAACAAGATATTTTGATTTCGTTTCTGAATCGAAACTCAAAGTCAATTTACCTGTTGTTGGATTTGGATATGCACTGAACTCGTTCATTGCAATGTCATTCGCATTTGCCTCACGACACAACAAACTAACATTTACACTATACAATGCATTTGCACTTATTCCGCAAGCATTATATGCATTTGCACGAACGACAGCTGTTGTTGAAATGGCTGTGTTGTAATTCACAGTTCCACTCAATCCTGATGGCGGAGAAGTAATAGTTGCTCCACCGGTAACTAACCAGCTGTACGATGTTGCACCCGCAATCGGAGAAATTGAATACAAGACTGCAGAATTAGATTTACACACTGATGCAGGTCCGGTAATTACAGGTGCCGGAGGACGAGATGTTACTGTAAAACAACGAGCAGGTCCAGATCCGCACAAATTAATGGCGCTCACACAAATGTTTGCCGATGAACTTGTGAAACTTGAACCGAATACAACGTTGACAGATAAACCTGTGCTGCTTCCAACTATCGTCACTCCCGGTGGAACTGTCCACTGATAGGATGTTGCACCTGCAACAGCTGCTATAGAATAAGTCGCTGTTGTATTACATAAATTAGTTCCCGGACCACTGATACTTCCCGGTTGAACAGGTGTTGAGCGTACAACAAATGTTTTCACATAAGAGCCACATGCATTCACCGCCGCAACAGTAACTGTTCCTGTTGTCCATGTCGGACCGAAATTAATTACTTGCGTTGTAGTTGTTAATGACAATGTATTTGTTCCTAGTGTTGCATCACCACTTACCGTCCATACATATGAAGTTGCTCCTGTCACAACAGGCATTGAATATGTACCTGATCCATTTGCACAAACATATGATGGTCCTGATACTGCATAACCATGTGTTGGAATTCCTGTAATAAGAATTCCTTTCACAGCGCTATTACCAAAACAATTCGTTGCATAAACCTGAACAGATCCTTGTCCGAATCCTGCAGGAATACTTACTGTAATTGTGTTCGTACCTTGTCCGGATAGAATTATTGCACCACCTGTAACTGCCCATGTATAACTTAGTGCATTCAATGCTGAAGTTGTATATGTTGCTACTGTTGGTCCACAAATAATAAGCGGTCCGCCAATACTAATTGGTACGCCTGCATATGTTGTGATCACAGGAATGTTCATACAACTTGGTGCACTTACTCCACATGGTGTCACAGCAGAAACACAAATGAATCCACCGTTAAATGTTGGACCGAATGCAACAGAGATAGAAGTTATTGTTGAACTTCCTGTTGCTCCGCCCGGTAACGTCCAGATGTATGATGTTGCACCAGGTACAGGTGTTATTGAATAAACAATACCTGTAGTATTTCTACATACACCCGCAGGTCCTGTGATTGGTCCAGGTGGTTGCGGAGCAGTTCCTGTCGAACCAACTGTTGCAGTTACTGTTCCTGTACATCCATTTGCATCAGTGATCGTGACAACATAATTTCCTGCTGCTAGTCCAACTGCTGTCTGAGTAGTTTGTCCACCCGGACTCCATGAATATGTATACGGACTTACACCGCCAATTGGTGTAACCGTAGCTGTACCTGTAGCGCCTCCGCAATTACTTGGAGTCGTTACAACAGTACCTTCTACTTTCGGTGGTTGAGAAATTGTGATCGTAATTGTTTTCACACAACCATTCGCATCTACAACAGTTACCTGATGTACCCCAGCTGCCCATATTACATTTCCCGTTCCTTGATAAGGTCCCGTTCCTCCTGTTGCAGAAATTAATACTTCAGATGTTCCACCATAACAATTGATTGGTGTCGCAGTGTAAGTAATAACTATTGGTGCCGGTTGCGTAATTATTATTGTTACTGTTCCTATACAACCATTCGCATCGATTACAGTGTATGTGTGCGGCCCTGCAGTTTGAACAATTGTTCCTGTTCCTGAGTAAGGCGGTGTTCCACCCGTTGCAGAAATTGTTACTTCAGATGTTCCACCATTACAAAGTATTGGTGTAGCTGTTACTGTTACAATAATTCGCGGTGGCTGAGTAACTGTTACAGTAGTAGTACCTGAACATCCATTTGCATCGGTAACAGTATATGTATATGTTCCTGCTGCAACATTGAATACTCCTGTTCCAGTATATGGTGCTGTTCCTCCACTTGCTGTTACTGTTACTGTTCCATTGTTACCGCCGAAGCATGGAACATTTGTAGTTGTCGCTGAAACTGTAATTCCTGTTGTAACATTCGGAAGAATAAATTGACAACAGATCACATCACCGCATGCATTCGTTACACACAGCGTATAAATTCCAGGAGGTGCAATCAAACATGGCGAACCATTTGCAGAACCTGCCGGTAAATTTGTCCAGTTGTATGAGTACGGAGGACAACGGAAACATTCTGTAGTTACACAAATTCTTCCCAATCCGGTTGCACAATTTACCGGAGTAATTGTTGGAAGTAATGCAGGCACTCGGAAACCATAATGCGTTTCTATACCATTACAAGCAACTACTGTAAATGTGATCGAATCACATGCTGTTAAATTGCCTCTTGTAAGTGACGTTGAGTTATTATCCCAATGCCATGTGAAATTCGAGCAATTGGTTTCTTCAAACACAGGCGTCACAGATGATCCACAATTATTATATACAAAATGTACAGTTGGTGCTGATACCGGTCCATCTATTAAGGTATAACAACATGTTACAGTTTGTCCAAGTGCATTTGTAATTGTAACGCAATATGTTCCTGCTGCTAGATTATTTATACATGGAGTTGTTGCTTCATTCGACCATAAATACGTCAACGGTCCTTGTCCGAAGCAAGCTTCAACACAAATACTTCCATTTGCCTGACAACATGTTGGCTGAACAACATTCGTGAATGTGATTCCCGGTGCTGTCAGATAAACAATAGTTGAACATCCATTTGCATCTGTAATTGTTACATACAATGATGTACATGGATTTGTTAATGTAATACACTCCTGTGTTGAACCACCTAACCATTCATAAGTATATGGTCCACATCCGCCTTGTGCAATTACACATGCATTTGCACCACAATTTCCATATTGAATTAATCCAGTTAATGGTGGATTGATCGATGGAACGACTACTGTTTGTTGAACCATATTTCCGCATCCGTCTTGAACAAAAATTGTATATGTTCCGGGTTGCAATCCGCAGAAGATCGTTGAATCCTTTGTTTGAGCTACACTATATGATAACAATGGATTACATGGATGGATGAATGTATAACTATACCACAAACAACAACCGGTAAATGTTGCATGAATACAACCCATGTTGCCACATCCTGATGGTTCTACACCGGTCACTGTTATTGTTGGAAGTTGATAAAGTGGACTGGTACAATCGCAACCGTTATTTACAACTACTGTATCATGAACAATTGTTATACATCCGATTGAATCTGTAATGATCAATTCATATGGTCCTGCAACAAGATTGGAAATGTCTTGTGTGATTGCTCCATTACTCCACGCATACGTGAACGGCGGATAACCTCCGGCTACTTCAACATCTATTCCGCCATTCAAATTATCGCAACCGATATCATAAACCGTATCAGTAACGTGAACAATTTGCGCAGAATCTCCCGGAGGAAGAATGATCGTACAACAAACTCTGTTTCCACATGAGTCAGTAATACAA
>JANOBV010000427.1:0-3479 GCA_031411835.1 Bacteroidota bacterium
AAGGCTGTAAAATTATTTGCAGGCGCACCTTTTGGAAATGGCAAACAATATATGTCATGGATCCACATCGATGATCTCTGTCGACAATTTCAATTTGCGATCGACAACGATAAAGTTCGTGGTGTATACAATGCTGTTGCTCCTTCACCGGTTGAAAATTCTTTCTTTATGAAAACGCTTGGGAAAATTCTTCACCGACCCATTTGGCCAATCAATGTTCCGGCATTTCTTATGAAAATAATTCTTGGAGAAAAAGCTGTGATTGTTTTAAACGGACAAAGAGTAACAAATGAGAAAATAAGGTTGGAGGGATTTAAATACAAGTTTATTGATGTGAGGGTTGCGTTGGAGGATTTGTTGCTGAAGTAGTTCAAAAATGATAACTCTTAAAATATTTCAACACTAAGTTCACAAAATTTTTGCCACGAATTCACTAATGAATTATTTTTTATTCGAAAATTAGTGGCATAATTTTTCAGCTTAGTGTTAAAAAAAACGATTGAATTTCTAACTAGGAAAAATACAAACTATCAACCAACAAATGACTTTCTTCTGGTTCCGCCGCGATTTACGATTAGACGATAATGCCGGATTATATCATGCGCTGAGATCAGGCAAGCCTGTTCAGTGTGTTTTTATTTTCGACAGTGAGATTCTTGATAAACTCGAAGACAAAAAAGATCGTAGAGTTATTTTTATTCATCGTCAATTAACTAAATTGAATAATGAATTAATGGCATTAGGTTCATCATTAATTGTTAAACACGGAAAACCAATTGACGTATGGAATGATCTAACAAAAGAATTCAAAGTCGATCATGTTTTTACTAATCACGATTACGAACCGTATGCTAAAGAACGCGATGAATCTATTCAAACACTTCTCGAAAAAAAATCAATAAGTTTCAGCACATACAAAGATCAAGTCATCTTTGAAAAAAGCGAAGTAACTAAAGACGATGGATTGCCTTATACTGTCTTTACTCCATTTATGAAAAAATGGCGCGCTACGATTAAACCGTTTTATTTGAAATCATATCCGACAGAAAAATATTTCCATGCCTTTGCCAAATCAAAACCAATTCAACTTCCTACTCTGAAAGAAATTGGTTTCATTGATTCAAAATATGAATTTCCACAGCCCAAAGTTTCAAGAGATATATTAGCCAACTATGAACAGCAACGCGATATTCCATCAATCAGAGGAACATCACGACTGAGTGTTCACCTCCGCTTTGGAACGATCAGTATTCGCAAACTCGTTCGACAAGCTTGGCCGAATGAGAAATGGGTGAATGAATTGATCTGGCGAGAATTTTATATGATGATCCTTTGGCAATTTCCGCATGTAGTCGATAATGCTTTCAAGAGTAGTTACAATCAACTTCCATGGCTAAACAACGAAAGTCATTTTCAAAACTGGCGCGAAGGCAAAACCGGTTATCCAATAGTTGATGCAGGAATGCGCGAATTAAATACAACAGGATTCATGCACAACAGAGTGCGAATGATCACGTCGATGTTTCTTACAAAATATTTATTGATCGATTGGCGATGGGGCGAAGCGTATTTCGCAGAGAAACTAATCGACTTCGAATTATCGAGCAACAATGGCGGCTGGCAATGGAGTGCCGGAACAGGTGTTGATGCAGCACCCTACTTTCGACTCTTCAGTATGAGCGAACAAACAAAACGTTTCGATCCCGATTTTAAATACATCCGTAAATGGGTTCCTGAGTTTGAAGATTTTTCTTATCCGAAGCCGATTGTTGATTATGCAATGGCGAGGAAGAGGTGTTTGGAGTTTTATAAGGGGAACTTGCCTAAGTAAATTTAAAACACAGAGGGCACTGAAGAAAAAAATAAAAGAAAAAAGAGAAAAGAGGGAAACTCCAAGAGCACAAGTTCACGAGGAGACCACGGAATAGCGTTATGGCTTTGATAAGAAGCGTTGTCTAATTGCGAATCTCTATTCTCGAAAAAAATAAACACAGAAGGCATAAAGTTCACGAGGAGTTCACGGATATTTTGCATTTAAATCTGCGAATTTATCTGCGCCTTAATCTGCGTAAATCTGCGGGAGGTTTTTTGAAACACAGAGAATGCACTAGTTCACAAGAATACCACGGAATTGTGATGGTGCTTAGGTATGGAGCAAAATCGCTATTATCACATCGAATTACAAATTATCAATTTCGAAAAATAAAACATTATCTCAAAGAAATAACTGAAAGAGTTTTTTATTCCTTAATCAGCTTCGCAAATAAAACCACTTCGTTTTCATTAGTGATTTTTATTATATGCAAACCATTTGCGCTCGAACTAATGTCAATTATATTTAATCCTGCAAAGCATTTCCTATACAATACAATTTGTCCAAAGGAATTATAAATTTTTATTTCTGAATTGTTGGGCAAGTTTATCTGAAATAATCCTTTCCCGGGATTTGGATACACTATTGCATTTTGCATATCAGAAGCGTCATCGATGTCCAATAAAATAGGTTGACCCATTTTATGAATGAAAATATCTTCAAAATTAGAAACCGTGGCGTACAATGAATCCGTTCCTGTACCAGGATCGAAGTCACATGAGTGATAAAAGTCGCCAACTGAAAAAACATTTAATGAATCATCAACCCAAATTGCACTTGCTGTGAGTGGATTATAATCTGGGGCACTAAATGCGACAGCCCATTCATAACTCCCGTTTTTATTTAATTTACTTACAAATGCGTCAGTGTTTTGGGAAGCCGATATTACCCGTGTTGAACTACCCGGATCAAAATCAACATCACCAGTGAATTTACCAAGTATATAAATATCATCATAACTATCTATTGCAATATCTGCAATACTACACAATCCATTTATAAAAGCCTTTGCCCATTGAAAGTTACCGGACGAATTGACCTTGGTAATAAAAACACTAAAACTGCCTCTTAAGGTATCTATGCCCTGGCCCGTATTAAAATCAATCAAACCATTAAAGTTGCCAGCAATTACATAATTATTTGAATCGTCGATAGCAATTGAAGTTCCAGAGGAATAATCTAACCCATAATACGCAAAAGCCCAAACTAGACTTCCTGATGAATCCAACTTACAGACAAATGGATTATTAATAGTCCCTGAACTAATTGATAAAGTATCATAGCCTTGTCCCGGATCAAAATCAACTGTCCCGTTAAAAGCTCCTGTTAAACAAATGTTTTCAACCTTATCTATAGCAAGATCATTACCGAAACTACCGTATAAAGATCCAGGTGAAATGCAAGTCATCTGTTTGGCCCAAATATATTCTCCTTCAGAATTTAATTTTGCTACAAAAATTTCAGTACTACTAGATGCAACCAAATTAAACGTATCTATACCTGGATCAAAGTCTACCGAACCATGAAAACTTCCCGTTGAATAAACATTTCCACCTGGGTCAGTCGAAATTGAATAAATAAAATTATCAAACATCGTACACTATAC
>JANOBV010000428.1:0-7137 GCA_031411835.1 Bacteroidota bacterium
CAAGTTCAAACTGTAGTTACTCAGCCGAATGTAGCTGTAACATGGAATCCGGGAGCACTTTCAGGTAATACTGTAACAGTGACACCAGGTACAACAGGTGCAAATACATACACAGCAACAGCTACGAATTCATTGAGCGGATGTTCTAGTTCACAAAATGTAGTTGTTAACGTGAATCCATTACCAAGTGCTCCTACAACTGTAGGTTCAACTCAGTGCGGTTATGGAGTTCCAACAGCAACTGTAACAGGTTCAGGTGGGTTTATCCGTTGGTACTTAACTTCAACAGGTGGTACTGCGATTTCAGGACAAACAGGTTCTCAGCTGGTAGGTTATAATATCAATTCTACTACTACATTCTATGTTTCTGAAGATGATGGTACTTGTGAATCGATCCGCGTACCGGTTGTTGCAACAGTAACTCAGCCGGATGCAGTATCAATTACCGCATCTTCATCATCAGCTTGTACAAACAGTCCTGTTACATTAACAGCTGTTCAAACAGGTACAACAAATAATTATATTTATACATGGTCAACAACCGGTGGAGCAAATGCCGGTTTAGGTTCAACTTCAGGTAATCCTGTTACTATCACTCCACTTGCTGTAGGTACTTATACTTACAACGTGGTTGCAAATGACGCAGGTGCCGGTTGTGCTACATTGGCAACAATCACAATCAATGCAAATCAAAGTCCTTCCGTAACAGTGACGCCTACAACGGCATCAGTTTGTTTAGGAACAAGTCAACCTTTGGTTGCAGCAGGATTAGTTGGCGGTACGTCAATGGCATTGAATGGAACAACAAATTATATGAGTGTTCCAAACTCTGCAAGTTTGAACATGACAACAAATATTACGATAGCTGCATGGATCAAACCTTCTGCTTTCTCTTCATTAGCTGGTATCATTAGTAAATACCAAGTTTCTGGTCAGCCGAGTTACTTCATTCGTGAAGCAACTGCATCTCCTTATTCAGGAATCGGTGCAGGTGCAAATAGCGGATATGTAACTCCAACAGGTATTTTAAATGCAAACCAATGGTATTATGTTGCTGCCGTATTCAAAAACAATGGAGCAAATGATTCAGTATTCATCCACGTAATTAATCCTGTAGCTAATACATGGACAAAATATACTGGAGGTACTACTACCATTGCAGCGGTAACAAATGAACTTAGAATCGGATCTGATTTCGGTTCAAGATTCTTCGCAGGTAATATTGATGAAGTTAGAATTTATAATACAGCTCTTACAGATGCTGCTGTTATCGGTGGTTGGAATTCTCCGGCATCACCTGCAGCTAACCTTGTTGCTTATTACAACTTCAACAATGTTTCAGGAACAACTGTAACTGACTTAAGTGGTAATGGAAATACAGGTACATTCATGGGTGGTTCAACTGCTACTGGTTCTGATGCATTAATCGGTGGTTCAGCAATCTCTTATTCATGGACTGGCTCAGGTTTATCTTCATCTACAATTGCAAACCCTACCGCTACACCGACAACAACGGGCGCAAATACTTATGTAGTGACTGCAACTTCTTCAAACGGATGTACTGCTAGTGCATCATCAGTGATTACTGTTAATCCAGTACCAAATGCACCGACAGGTACAAATTCGGTTCAATGTGGTTTGGGTGTCCCTGCAGCTTCTGTATCAGGCAGTGGTGGTTCATTCAATTGGTATTCTGCAGCTACTGGCGGAACATTGCTTCAGGCAGCTACTTCTCCAACGTATACTTCTTCTATATCCACTACAACAACCTTCTATGTATCAGAATTTGATGGAACATGTGAAGGTCCTCGTACGGCTGTAATTGCAACAGTTAACTCTCCGGATGCAATTTCAGCATCTGGTCCGGCTACGGCTTGTGGTAACACAGCAATAACATTAACAGTTACGAGTCTTGGCACAACCAACAATTATAGTTATGTATGGAGCTCAGCTTCTTCAGGAAGCGGTTTAAGTGGAACATTACCAGGCGCGACAATAACTGTTACTCCAACTTCCGGTGGAACTATGGTTTATACAGTTGTTGCTACCGACGGAACGTGTGCAACAAGTGCAACCGTATCAGTTTCTGTTATTGCTCCTCCGACTATCCTCAGTGCAACTGCAAGTCCTTCTACAGTTTGTCCTAACAGTACAGTTACTTTAACCGGACTGACGGGCTCATTTGCAAATGGAACAGGTAACATCGGTGGTGCTGGAACTAGCAGCATTGGTGGAAGTGATGGTAACCCATACCGTTCAGGTAATGGTGTTAACAATCAGATTCACGGTCAATTCCTTGTACTTGCAAGTGAATTAACAGCTGCCGGAATATCGTCAGGTAACTTAACCAGCCTTGCCTTTACTACGACATCGGCGTCTTCGGGAACGGTTAGCAACTTTACCATCAGCATTGCGAATACTGCCGCATCTGCTTTGACGACTACGTTTGTAACTGCTGGTTTCACAACCGTATTTACACAGGCGAGTTTCACCCCTGCACCAACAGGTTTAAATACGCATGTATTCCAGACACCATTCTTCTGGAACGGTACATCTAACTTGCTCATTAACACATGTCAGACAAATAGCGTTCTTGGAACAGCAACAGTTGTGACTTCTGCTCCTGGTTTCGCTGCTAACACATACCTTGCTGGTTCTACCACATCGTGTTCGGCTGTAACTGGAAATGCAGTTGCTCAACGTCCGATTATGCAATTTGGCGGTCAGGTTGGTTCAACTGGACCTGGATCTTATACATGGCAGTGGGCTCCTGGAACAATCGCTTCAGGAAATATAGCTACTGTTAATCCAACAACATCGACTATTTATATTGTAACTGCTACAGATCCTGCTTCCGGTTGTACTTCTACCGCAACGGCTTCTGTAACCGTTATCAACTCCGGAGCTACACCAACTATTACGGCTGTTCCATCAACCATTTGCTTCACCGGTACAACTACCCTGACCGTTACTAATCCTGTAGTGGGATTAACTTACACGTGGGAACAGTCATCAACCGGCTTAGCAGGTTCTTGGTCTCCGGCTGCTGGTTCTGGAAGTGGCGCTACGTTTACATCTGCTACCATTACTTCTGACACCTATTATCGTTCAGTTTCAACTTGCGGTACAACGGTTGATAGTTCAGCAGCTACTCTTGTTACAGTTGCTAGTCCTTCCGTTGCAACAACAACTCCTGCTACTCGTTGTGGTACTGGTTTAGTAACCGTGAGTGCAACAGGAACAGGAAGTTTTGACTGGTATGCTACTTCTTCAAGTTCTACACCATTGGCTACGAATACTGCTTCCTTCACAACAACGGTATCTGCTTCCACAACTCTGTGGGTAATAGCTTATATTGGAACTTGTGTTGATCCTGCAGGTCGTCAAGCGGTTTCTGTAACTGTGAACCCGGCTCCGACAATTACATTCAGTGCTTCTCCTGCTGTTCTTTGTGCAGGTTCAAGTACTACACTTTCTGTTTCTTCAACGAACGATCCTAATTATTCTTACGATTGGTCAGTGAGCGGAACTTCTGTCGGAACAGGTGCTTCAGTTACATTAACTCCTGGAGCAACTACCATCTATACGGTTTCTGCTATAGATAACACAGCCGGTCCATTTGCAACTTGTGCAATAAACGGTACTGTTACTGTAACAGTTAATCCTTTACCTGATGTACCTACAACATCACAGACAAATCCTGTGATCTGTACTTCGGGTGATTCATCTACAATCAGCGTAACGAATATTCCACCGCCGCCATCGGCTAACTGGTCATACACGTTAAGTTCTACTGCTTTCAGTCCGATCAATCCGATTAATCCACCGACAGTACTTGCTGATGCCGGTGTAGCTGTTACTCCTCAGACCATATCATCACTTGATGACGGTACATGGGATAACATCGCTTTACCATTCGCATTCACGTACTACGGTGTAGCATACAATGCAATCAGTGTATCAACTAACGGATTTATGACGTTAGGAACTACTACAGGTGGTGCATTCTGCTGCAGCGGTCAGGTTTTACCTAGTTCAACAGGTCCTGTTTCAGTTGTCGCAATCGGATGGGAAGATTTCCTTCTTTCTGCATCCGGTACAATTGACTACTTCACGAATGGTACTGTAGGTAACCGTAAGTTTGTCTTACGTTTCACAAACGTTCCACACTTCGGTGCAACAGGTGCTCCTACTACGGCTCAGATTATTCTGGACGAAGCAACGGGTACAGTAACAATGCAGGTAACTGCAATTACAATGGGTGCAGGCGACACAGGAACAATGGGTATTCAGGATAATACGCGGACAATCGCTACTTCAGTATCAGGTCGCAACGGTGTTGCTGGTTGGTCTGCAGCTAACGAAGGCTGGTTATTCACTCCGGTTCCTCCGTCTCCTCCTGTATCTTATACATGGGCTCCTCCAACTGGTTTAAATACCACTACTGGATCTACTGTTGTTGCTACTCCTACAACTACTACTACGTATACTGTAACTTCTACAAATACGAACACGGGTTGTTCAGCTAGCAGTACTGTAACAGTTACTTATTCTCCTCTTACTCCTCCAACAATTACACCGAGTGCAACTTCAGTTTGTAGTGGCAACACTGTAACATTGGATGGTGGTTCAGGATATACAACATACAGTTGGTCTGATGGTGCAACTGTTGTTGGAACTTCACAGGTTCTTTCAGTGAACCCAACAGCTTCAACAACTTACACATTGACTGTTACTATCGGTGGTTGTTCTGCATCTGCAACACAAACAATTACTGTGAATGCGGTAACAGTTGCAAACATCACTTCAAGCGCAACATTGCCTATCTGTGCTCCGGCAACAGATACGCTAGGTGTGAGTTCAGTCTTTGTTTCGTATGCTTGGTCTAATGGTGCTACAACGCCTACAATTGTGGCTTCTACAAGTGGTACTTATACGGTAACTGTTTCTGATGGAACATGTCCTCAAACATTGTCGTTGGTTGTTACGATCAACGCAGCTCCTCCGACACCTTCAGTTACTCCAGCCGGTCCGGTATATCTTTGTAATGATGCTAGTAATAGCGTTACTCTTATAGCTGATACTTTAGGTGCAGGTGCAGGTGCTTCAATTGTTTGGAATGATTTCAATAGTGTTAATTCGGATAATTTATTCCTTGATGCGAATGACTTAACATTCCCAATCAATGGTAATCCTTGGACATTCAACTTAACTGTAACAAATGCTGCCGGTTGTACTTCAACTTCTAATGGTGTTCTTGTAACAGTTGTTCCTTGTACAGGCGGAATTACTTTAACTGATACAGTGTTCATTGAAGGTTATTCAGTTGGATCGAATGGTTATGGATCGACAGGTGGTTATATGGATAATGGTGGATCAGGCGGACTTCTTTATATGCAAGCAGTTCCGGGCGCTACGGCAACAGATGTTGATACAATGAGAGTTAGTTTGATTGACCCTACAACTTTGGCAGTTATGTCAACAGCAACAGGAATCCTTCAGACAAATGGAACTCTTGTTACTTCGTTCCCTACTGCAACTGCGGGCTATTACTACATCAAGTTGAATCACCGTAATGCTATTGAAACATGGAGTGCAGACTCAGTTTACCTTGGAAGTACTGCATCATACGATTTCTCAAGTGCAGCTAATAAAGCTTATGGAAATAATATGATCGAAGTAAGTCCTGGAGTTTGGGCGATTTTCAGTGGTGATATTGCAGATGCTAGTATTGGTCTAGATTTCCAAGATGGAGTTATTGAGTCAACAGATTACTCAGAAATGGAAAATGCGGTATATTCTATCTTAAGTGGCTATATAGTTCAGGATATTACCGGAGATGGTGTTGTAGAATCTACGGATTATTCAGTAATGGAAAACAACGTATATTCAATCATCGGATCAATTCATCCATAATTATAATTTTAAGAAATGTCTGATAGCGATTATCAGACATTTCTTAATTATTAAGCCTAACAACAAGAAAAACAAATAATCCAAATAAACATGAAAACAAACCTAACTTACTTCAAAGTCTTTCTACTGGCGTGTGTGTTCACACTACTGGGGAAGACTGGAACGGCACAGACATTTAATTATTATGTCGCCAATGACCAATTGACGAGTCCTACGACTTTTCAATTCGATGTTTACATTGTGAGTACGAGTACCAATTTTTTTCTGCGTACAGTTCAAAATTCATTTACATTTAATCCGGCATTTATACCTGCTGGAGCAACTGTAACTGCCTCTTATGTAGCAGGTTCAACTGGGATGGCGAGTTATGGGCCAGGAAGTGTACAGTTTAATGCTACCTCCGGAGGATTTGGAATTGGTGCTAATACCGGAGTTGCTTGTAGTAACGGTACAACTGTTACAACTACCACACCTGTGAAGGTTGGTACCTTTAGATTTAATATTACCAGTGCACATACGTTTAATTGTGCTCCGCACAATTTAAATGTTCTGTCAGGATCAGACGTTCTTCCTACAGGTGTTACAATTCGTGTTGCAGTTACAAAATGGAATGTTGACGATTGCTCGACTTCTCTAAACTCTATTATTACTACACAGGGAACTTATACAAAAACGGCTGGTTCTGTTCTTTACGGAAACGTGAATAATATGCGTCCATCGATCAGTTCAAACCCTTCTTCTACAACTAATACTTGTGCACCAAGTGTGGCAAGTTTCACAGTAGGAGCATCAGGAAACGGAACATCATCACCTGTAGGTTACCAATGGTATGACAATGGTGTTGTAATGACTAATGGAACAGTAGGTACTCTAACTATCCAGGGAGCGACTTCTAGTACACTAACAATTACGAATCCAACATCAGCAATGAATGGCCACTCTTATACTAGTGTGGTTTCTCAGTGTACGCCGGCTTTGACTAGAACGTCAACAGCAGGTATATTAACAGTTCAATCGTGTGCTCCTGTTTGTAATGTAACTATGTCTCCAGCAACAGTAACTAATGTTGCTTGTTTTGGTGGAACAACAGGTTCAATCAACCAATGTTTAACAGGTGCAACAGCTCCTATAACTTGGACTCTTAACGGAGGTGCAGCAGCAGGAACTGCAGTATGTAATACTTTCAGTGGTTTATCAGCTGCTACATATACTGTAGCTTAT